>JAUWPK010000051.1 GCA_030611625.1 Promethearchaeum sp.
AAAACCTTTTTATTGAACAGAAATTTTCTTGATATATAATCCCTTACTATGTTTCTTTAACAATATTAAGCAAAAGTATGAAAATTGACTTCGTGATCGTTTTTGGAATGACAACAGAAATTCAAATACAAAGGTTATCAAATAATAGTTCTATTCGACCAACCGAAACATTTCCGGAATTTAATCTTATTTTTCGCCTTTCAAATTTCATACATAAATACAAGATTAACAGGGGTTTCGAAAAATTTCCATTTTTAGCTTTTAAGATTTTATCTATTTTTATCGGAATTGAACATGCAATAAACGGACACAAGCAGCTCTCAAAAACTTGGCAGTTCTTTTATCCAAAAAAGGAAAAAATGTATAGACATTGGACAAATCTATTTGTTAGATACAATATTGAGTTATGGCTTGATACAACTTTTTATCTTCCGTTACGAAATGCCACAAATGAGGAATATTTTAATCCAATTGAAGGTTTTGAAAATCTTAAACAAGCAATTTTAAAAAAAAAGGGAGTATTGGTCCCTACAATTCATATAGGTGAGTTTTATCATACATTATTCTCACTATTTCATAAAGAAATTGTTATTGATGGAAAAAAGCAAAAAATACCGCTTGTTGTTTTAGGGAGTAAAGAAAATGACTTCCTTTTCAAAGAACAACTTAAACCTATTAAAAATTTAAAGGTTATACTTACTGATGATTTTAAAATCCTTAAAAAAACTGTTGAACATTATCTGAAGAAAAATTATACAGTTTTTCTAATCCAAGATTACTATTTTCCCAATCAATTAAGAACTCCATTTTATTATAATTCAAAAAATACCAAAAGTTCCAAAAATTCCAATTTCCTTATTCCATGTCCCCAAATGATCACACATTTTCATTTAAATTTAGGTTGTCCTATTATTCCTGTCATAGCCATACCTAAACATAATCTGAAACACTCCCGTGTAAAATTTTTACCTGAGATTTGCCCTCAAACCATGGATATCTCTAAAGAAAATGAAAAATTAAAAAATGAAATCATAAATTTTCGCAATAATGCTCTTACTAAGAAACAGAGATATGGGCTAATATCACTCTTAATTAACCGAGAATTATATCCTTATGTATTTAAATATCCCTATTTGTGGCAAGAAGCGTTCCTTTTTTTTGATAGGACTAAGTTTAGAATTCAGTTGAAAGATATAAAATCATATGTTGAATTATTGCACACAATTTTAGTTAAATTAAAGCTTTTTATCAAAAAAACATATGAACCAGGAAGGAAGGATAGCAAAATCTTACAAATTATTGGGGGGATAGAATTAGATTTGGAAAACTTTGAACAAGATCCAAATGAAGAATTACAAATCAATAACAAATTTATAGAATTAGGGCGTATGAATGGAAGAAATGCAATTTCTAAAATAATTTTAATAATTAAATCCTTTCAAAATACGAATATCAAGACAAAATATAAGAATATTAATGAAAAACTCGATTCGCTTAGAATTTTTTTCTAAAAATCAAACTATCAATCGATCTTATCAAACTATATAAGGTCCCCCTTGAAATCGATGCAATTTCGCAAAAATTAATAGTATATCTTCAATTAGTTGTGTTTTTAATTCAATCTATTGGATTTTTACACTTAGATAAGGACTAAAAAGAGATTTTTAGATGGTGATACAAAATTCTTAAAGATTGCTTTATTCCAAATATATAATGGGTCCTAAAGCAGAAGTTATTATCGAACTTAAAAATTTAACAAAGAAATTTAAAATCGTAACAGCTGTGAATAATCTTAATTTGGAAATTTACAAGGGAGAAATTTTAGGATTTTTAGGTCCTAATGGAGCTGGAAAAACAACAACTATGAAGCTAATAGCGAGTTTGCTCCATCCAACTGAGGGAGAAATTTTCGTTAGAGAAAATGGAAAATTACAGAAATTAACATCCCACAATAAAGATTATCTCTTAGATAATATTGGTTTTTTGATCGAAAATCCAGAATTTTATAAAGATAGAACTCCCCGACAACTATTAACACTATTTGCAAAATTAAAAGGCTATCCGAGAGATAAAATTGAAGATCGAGTTGAAGAGATTATCCACATGGTGGGTTTATCACAGTGGATAGATCAAAAGTTGGGAACTTTTTCAAAAGGTATGAGACAAAAAATAGGGATTCTATCTGCTCTTGTACATGATCCCGTTATTTTGGTATTAGATGAACCTCAAACTGGTCTGGACCCTAAAGCAAGAAGAGAAATTCGAGATCTACTGCTTCAATTGAAAAATCAAGGAAAAACCATATTTCTTTCAAGTCACCTTCTTTATGAAATAGCTGAAATAGCAGATCGAGTTGCAATTATTTCTCACGGAATACTTGTTGCTTGTGATACATTAGAAAACTTAGAAGCACAAGCAAAAAGTAGTCAAATTCAAGTTGAACTACTTAATATCAATGATATTAAAAATACCGGGATTAAGATAGATAAATTAATTCGGAGTTTTTTAACAGACCCAATTCGTTATAATAAAGATTCAAAAGTGTTTGAATTACCTTTTGATGGAGATCCTGAAAAACAATACGAAATACTCCAAATACTAGTAGAAAACAAGATGAAAATAATAGATTTCACTGTATCTAAGGCTGATTTATTAGAAAGTTTATATTTACAGCACATCTCTCAAAGTGATAAAACTTATAAGGAATTTCAGAAGAAAGCTATAAAAGTTGAAAAAATAATTTAATAGATGATTAAAATGGAAGAAAGCATGCAAATTAAAGAAAATATTGGGCCAAAAAGAAAACTTCAGCAAATTTATGATATAGGGTATTTTGAAATTATTCGAAATTTTAAAAAAACGCTTATTCTCCTGATTATAGCAGCTGTTATTTTTATTTTATTTGTGATAGGTCAGGAATATCAATTTGGCCAAGGTGTTGAGCTACCAACAGACCCTGCGGATTTTGCTTTAGGTTTTCTCATGATGTCCATCGATTCTCTAGTTTTAATAAGTGCAACATCATATGGAGGCTCAATTATCGTAACAGATTTTGAAAAATTAACAGGAAATATTCTTTTTCCTAAAATTAGCAGAGAACGTTTGTTTGTTGGGCGATTTTTGGCAAATTATTTGATGAATGCTTTTGTTATATTATTTTACTATATTCTTATAGCTTTCATTGTTTTTATCAAATATTTGGGTATTCCAAAGATATTATGGACTAGTTTAGGGTGGGCTTTATTATATATTCTTCTAATCCTATCTTTCACAATTTTGTTCAGTTCGTTTATGAAAAGTACTGCAGGAGCCGTAGTTCTTTCTTTACTAATAAATATGATTGTATTTCCAATTATTCAATCTATCTTATCTGTATTTTCTACTGTTGAACCTTTATTTATTCTTCCCTACTATGCAACAATCATTACTGGTTGTTTTAATATGCCAGAAGGTGATAGATTTCAAACAATCCCAATTATGGAAGGTTTAGATATAACCTTGTGGATAACACCAAGCTTTCAGGCTGCATTAATCGGAACAACTATTTTCTCCTTTGTCTTTTTGTTTTCTGCTTATCTTATTTTTCGGAATAGGCAAAATAAATAATAGTTTCATTTTTTTTTCATTTTTTTCCCTAACTTATCCTTTTTTCATTTTCTTTTTGTTCTACTTTTTTATTTATTCATCAATTTGAATGATTACACGTAGAAAAAGATATTTCTATAAGTGGTTCTCAAGATACCAAGATTTTCATCATTCATAGCAAAGAAATTCAATAATTTCAATGTGACTAAAATGTAGGATAAATTTATATATTCGTGTCAACTTTAATTGACTAGGTGTGTCAAATAAACTTGACACCATCAAAAAAAATTTATGGAAAATGGAAAAAAATGGATAAAAAAGAAGAAAAAGTTTATGGGATTGAATCTTCCTATATAACTAGCCAAATGATCGGAAATTTTGTTGTTTCACTTTTTGTTGGATTAGGAATTTATGGTACAGGATGGTTAATTGTATTAATTATAAAGGATGATGGTGGAACACTTCCAACATCATTATGGCCTATAATTTGGGGAATTATTTTTGGGTTTGCGATAATTTTATTAACACTGACATACATATTCGATGGAATGTACTATAGAAATTTTTCATATGAAATTTCAGAAAAATTCATCATCATACGGTATGGCAGATTGACTAGGACTAAAACAACGATTCCTTTTAGTCGGATACAAAATATAGCAATACATCAAAATATCAGGGATAGATGGTTGAATATTTATACAGTAAAAGTTGAAACAGCTGGAAATTCTGCTGCGGTATCATCTTCTCAAAAAGGGACAGTTCGACCAGAAGGTTATATTCCTGCAATAAAGGATCCAAAAGAACTTGAAAATATGATCAATCAAATGGTTCATCGCTATACGCAAGATATCCCTAAAGAGGTTCGAGAAAAAGTATTTATGGATAGCAATGTCGCTTTTGATGAGTTTATTTCCTACTTCCTTTCAAAAATGCGGGAAAAAGATCAATTAAAAACAAGCATTAAGACACTTAGAAAAATTTCAAATTGGAGTCAAGAAGAACTTGCAGAAAAACTTGGTGTGTCAAGAACAACTGTACAATATTTAGAAGCAGGGGAATATGTCCCATCTTTAACTTTAGCATTGAGAATTTCTCATGTATTTAATGTTTCAATCGAGGATGTATTTAAACTTGAATAATATTTGAAAATTTTAGCAGAAAGAATGAAATTTATAGTATTAAAACCAATAAACTAGATTTCAATAAATTAATGAAGAGGAACGTGGATACTTTTTGAGAACAAAAATTCGGAAATTTCGAGAAAGTAGAAATATATCTCAGAAAGAATTAGGTGAACTTGTAGGAGTATCCCGTCAAACAATTAATTACATAGAATTGGGAAAAACTTCACCTAAAATAACAGTTGCTCTTAAGATCGCTAAGGTTTTCAACATCTCTGTAGAAGAAATTTTTGAATTAGAAGATGAATGAAGATTATCATCAAACCACAATCATATGGTTCTTATGATACTCATAGGAAAATATGGATGCTCATATAAGATATGATTACTATGGGAAATTGATAATACATTGAAATAACTTCTTTTTTTTATAATATAATTAAATTTATATCAAAATCAAAGGAATCATAAATAACTAGAAAGGAAAAAAAAAATGGAAAATAATGAATCTGTATTGTTGGATGTCGAATCGTTATCAAAATCTTTTGAAAATGTACAAGCAGTAGATAATCTCTCATTTCAGATCCGAAAGGGAGAAATTTACGGCTTGTTGGGACCAAATGGAGCTGGAAAAACAACTACAATTAAGTTAATTTTAGGTTTGTTAGAAGCAGATGCTGGAAACATCACGGTCTTAGGACTTAAACCTGAAAATGATGAAGTTGAAATAAAGAATCGGATTGGATATGTATCTGAAGAGCCTTTGATTTACAAATCTTTAACACCAAAGGAATTATTCAATTTTATTGCATCGATTCGTAAGTTAGATGGCGCAAAAGTAACAAAGAAGTTAGCTGAATACTTAGAAGGTTTGAGCGCAATCGAATATTATGATCGTTTAATTTCTACTTTATCAAGAGGAAATAAACAAAAAGTACAAATTATAGCTGCAATCTTACATGATCCTGAAATTTTGATCATGGATGAACCTTTGGCTGGATTAGATGCAAATCAGTTAAAGTAGTCAAAGAAATAATAGATTTACATACCAAACGAGGTGGATCTGTCTTGTTTTCTACTCACATAATGGAAGTTGCTGAAGATATTTGTGATCGAATTGGAATTATTAATGATGGAAAATTAGTTGCAGAGGGTAATTTTGAAGAACTTCGCCAAAAAGCAAATGCAATTGGAGATAATGTCGATTTAGAAGATATTTTCCTAAAACTTACCGAACAAGACGAATCAATAAATGAAATTATTGAAAAACTCCGAACCACAATGAAATGAGGTAAAATAAATGAATAACAAAGAACTTTTCAAAATTTCCAAATATGTCTATACTGAATCTTTTCTGCAATCTCATCTTGATACGTCGGGCGCAAATGTTTCTTCAATTATGGAAAAAATGGAAAAAAATAAGAGATATATCAAGAATCAAGTGATTTTTACAAAAATTGTAATGGTATTATATGTTTCCTTTCTTATTTTACTCCCAATTACAGGTTACATGCAGATCGAAAAAGCAATCAATGAAGGAATTTCAATAACTTGGGTTCTTTTTCTAGGAGGAGTTATAAATGGAGGATATTTTCTTTTTCAATTTGCTTATTTGTTAATGTTTGGAATGTTTAGTTCTACGGGACTTTTTACAGGGAATATTTTTGATTGGTTGTCTACTTTACCTTTTAAAAAAAAAGAAATGAATAAAATTGGAATAATGACTTTGTTCCGTTTTATAGATGCACAATTTATTGCCTTAATGTTAATATTTCCGCTGGCCACAGCTATTTTCACTAAGAGCATAATTATTACACTTATAAGTCTAGGAATTTCTACTCTAAATACGATTTTTTCCTTTAATGTATTGATAATTTTATCGAAAAAATTTGCAAGTGTTATAAAAGGTGCAGAAGCTAACGCAAAGGGATCAAATTTAACCCGAATTTTATTCCTTGTGGGATATTTGACCACAACCATGTTTGCTATTCTAGGTCTTCAATTTCTTATACCCATCATCAATCCTCTATATTTCCAAGAACCTACAAACATTGCTTTATTTGAATCTTTGAATAAATGGATTAGTTTAGTCCCATTTCCTCTAAGTGGAGGATATTTATTAACTAGTTTTCTTATCGGATTTAATAATATAGAATTACTTCAAGTTCTTCCCTATATCGCAGGTTTAGTTATTTTTGCACTTATTGATTATTTTATGCTCAAGAAATCTCTTAAAATAATGAATGATGTCATGATTTCAAGAACAGATTCTAAAACCCAAAAATTCAAGGTTTCTACTGTATCAGATGTTTCAATTACTGTTGTTTCTCCTATCAGGGCTTATTTTGAACGAGATAAAAGCATGATTTTGAGGGATATACAATCAATCATTTTTATATTATTTTCATTAATTTTACCATGGATTCCGTTCTTTTTGGCGTTAGAACCAGGTATAGGATTTGATGAAATTGAAGGATTTGGGATTATTGGAATAATTTATTGTATAATGGGGTCAATAATGATTATTATGGGCTTATCAAATATTGAAAAAACCGGTACAACGATAAATGCTTCCTTACCAATCATTGTACGAGATCAAGTTAAAGCAAGATTGAAATGGGCATACATTATTATACCTTTGGGTACTTTACTCCCAGTTATTATGCGCATCGGAAAACCTTTCTTTTGGGATGTTTTAGTTATTCAAGTTTTAATTGCTATCGTAAGTTTATTATTTGGGACTTTCACCTTATTATTAAGTATTAGATTATTTGGTAAAATGAAAAATAAATATGTATTAGCAAATGTGCAGTTTAGATATAAAGTTGCAAAAAATGTGTTATTATTTGCGATAGATTTAATTCTAATGATTTTTATTATAATTGGTTTTGTATCTCAATTAATTACTAGGAATATAATTGAGTTTACATTGATTATTTTTCCAATTGAGTTAGTTTTGGCAATTTTTTTGTATTTTGTATATAATAAAATGTTTCCAAAACCTAAAAAATTCGATTAAAATCAATTTTTTAATTCATTTTTTTCTTTCTTTCTTCTTATTTAGTTAGTCTAGAAATTTAAATTAAACAATAAAGATATTTATATTACATTTAATTTTTTTTTTTAAAAAAATAATTAAAACTACAAGTGTTGCATATGAAAAATAAAATTCTAAAATTTATTGGTATCGTTGTAATTACGACGTTTATTTTAAGCTATTTAAGTTCTACTGCGTTTGTTTCTGCAGCGGAAGATCCGCCTAGTTTTGTTTTAGAAACCTCAGCTACAAAAAATATTGGAATGGGTATTCTACAAACTGAAAGACCAGTAGCATCAACTCTTCAAGTGAATTCAAATGTCTCGGGAGGTTTTGCTTATCTGGATTTCATGGGTGACGTTATCGATAGTGAAGAGGAGTTTGTATATGAAACGGAAAATTCTGACCTCCACTACCCGGTAAATTTACGGTATGAAAATTTTTGGAATCAAGAAAAATTAAGAGAATTTCAAACACAATATATAAAAGCATATAATGTCTCAGATCAGATAGATCAATTTGGAAATTATTCAGTTTCGTTGCTAACAGAACAATATGAATTATCTGTAGATTCCAGCTGTGAAATTTTGGTTTCTAATTTAACATCTGAAGTTCTTCTTGATGCAAAATCTGCTGGTATATATCAAATTTGGTTAAACAATATTACTTTAACTGATGATATCGTCATTTTATCACCATCCGATCAAAGAGTATATCCAATTAATAACGAATTACCACCTGTAATTGATGGGGGTTTAGATTCATTAGGTAAATACTTTTATTTTGCAGTTTATGAAAAGGGAACTTATAAGATTTACATTGAAACAAGTGATCCACTTATTAAATTGAGAGCAGAACTTCATAAACCTCAACCGATAAAATTTGATGAGGCAATTTATAGTGGAAAAGATCCGAGTGACCCTACATTTTTCGATACGATTTATACAATGGATGTTTACCAACTTGATATTGGTGATTTGGAAATTGTAAACCGATATCTTTTAGATTTTGAGTTTGGTTCACCTGATATGTATTATTTTATTGAAGATAGTCTATATATTTATCCCCTAATTTTGTCAGATGGAATAAATCAAGTGCTACCATCAATCACAACTGGAAAAATTTATATAGTAATCGATAATCCCAATTATTTCTATTGGGCAGATCCTGGAATTGATGTCGCAGATTCACTAAAATATACCTTGAAATTTGAACAGATTGAACCGTTAGAACATGTAATTGGAGATAATGAAACAATAAATCTGGCCAAATCAGTAGGAATTACTGCCAGAACTTTTGAAATAGTAAATACTTCTTTGATATCATTCCATTTTGAAGAATTAGGTGCTAATTCACCAAATGTTTTAGGAAGTGGAGGTTTCTTGATAAAAAAAATTGATGAAGATGAAGTACGATATGCATCAATGAGCTCATTGATTTCACTGATTAACGGAACTTTTGCAAGTGCTCTTTTAGAACCGGGAAAATATAGAGTTATATTTCAACATTCTGGATCAATGGGACCAGAATATCTTCATTTCTATAGTAAGAAGATCGATTTTAAAACATTAAATGTAGAAGATATGGATTTATCTGGATTCCCATCATATGATTTTACGGGTCTTAATTTTGAAGATGTAATTTTACCAACTTGGGAAGATTATCCAAATGCTGATGGTGCAACTTATCCAATTGGATTCAATATGTCAATTGATGAAAAATTTTGGGATTATGGTTATAATATTTCTATCCATGCAAATAAAAACCCAGATTTATTTGACGATTATATAACTCCCGATTTGGCAGTTCTATGGGATGACACCGGCAACGATTTTACAGATTATACAGACGCTATCCAACCAGGAAATGCATCAAAAGTTCCTGTAAAAACTGATGGAGGTTTAGATGGGGACGCTTTGATTATTGGTAGTTATGATAAATTTGATCAAGTTGTTATTCAATTGGCTGATCCCTCAGATATGGATGCCTTTGAATGGGAATATTACGATGCTTCAGGAGGGCTTCCATGGGCAAAATTTGATCCTATAGATCATAATTTTATTGATGGAACTCAAACATCTTCTGGAAGTTTAAATAAAAGTGGAACTATATCATGGAACACGGATACATTAACTGATTGGGAATATTTTTCAGAAAATAATGATGATGATGGAGATGAAACACCAGATACTGATGATGAAAATTATTATTTAATTAGAGTCTGGTGTAATGATAGTTCTGCATCCATTGCTAATATCACTTCGGTAACGTTAAGGAAATTTGTTAAAATTAATCTATATGTAGTGAGTCAATTAGCATTTGATATTGGCACTCCAGAAAAACCTTTTTATTATAGGGCCAGCGAGTATTCAGTCCAAAATTTGAATTTAGCAGAAAGCGATGGACAAGCAAGTTATTTGGACACAAGTCATACAATAGATAAAAATTATTTTGCTAACGAATCCATTCTTTATCTGTATGCTAGAAGATTAAGACAAATTGATTATAACGGTTCAAAAAACGGAGTTTATGTCCCATTAAAAAAACCTTTAACATTTTCAGTTTGTGCTTTTCAACCAGAAGACAACTACAAACGCATTATTGACTATAATATCAGCACAAATAATGCAACAACTCATTCAAATCAGTTGAATTTGTCCACGCTTGAGAGTGATATGCAAGAATCCATCAATATACCTGATCAACTTACACTATATCTTAATATTACTCCTCGAAATATGTATGATTGGACTCAATTTAATGTGCAATTTATCAATGCAAGCGTCATCTCAACAACTCTCATATTTCCGGCAAAATATGATTCAAAAACTGCAGGAACGTATTTGAATACGTATAATAATGGGCAATTCGCTCGACCTTATGCAGGAGTAAATATGAATGCATCCATTGAATTTGGCTTTATTACTGAAACTGTTTATCTTGAATTTGTTATTAGGAACACTACAAATAATGCCGCCATTTTCAAAGTATTTGGAGGGCAATTTGATTATCCGTTGTTAACAGTTCTAGAAGCGCCACCAGGTACTAACTGGTATTTATGGGGAGGAATTGGGGGCGGAGTAGTAGTATTGGTTGTAGTTTCAGTCATTTATTATAAGAAGAAACATCCAGTTTAAGATTGAGTTTTTATACTTTTTTTATACTTTTTTCTTCATTTTTTTTTTAAAGATTATTATAAGAATACGCCTGTAACTAAGCAATAGAAAAATATGTAAACGATACTTAGACCAATGTGGAATAAAGCAAACGTTCCACCCTTTTTAAGAAGTGTATTATATGTAAATCCTTCAACTTTTTGCTCCTTAGCAATATTCAAAGTCATAATATCACAAGCTGCCCCTTGTGGTAATATATTCCCTCCTAAATTAATTCCTAGTAAGAAGGCTATTAATATGGGATTGGGAACCGTATCACCAGGGTTTTTTAGAAAAATACTATTAAAGATTGAAATAAAGATCAATGCTGTAGGAGTATTTGCCAAAAAACCAGATAATAAACTTGAAATAATTAAAACTAAAATAGCGGCCCAGAAAACCCCTCCAGTTAAAATAGGTTCTAATAAATTGGTAATAAATTGAAAAGTTCCATTTATTTCCATGTTTCCGATAAAAAGAAATAGAGATATAAAGAAGAATATGATCTTCCAATCAATTTTTGCCATACTCTTGGTAATATCCGTTTTATTAAATAAACTAATGAGAATTGCCCCGAAAAGTGCGACAAGGTAGGAATAATCAGAAACAAATATGAATCCAATAATAACAGAAGTAAAATAAATCGAATTTAGCAGAAATTTCTTTTGGTTAATAATTACAAGATTAGGGTCAAGAATTTCAAGTAAAACTTGCTTTTGTTCCTCTTTTGGGGGGATCATTTTTCGTAACATAGTGAAATCTAGAAGAATTAATGTGATAATTAAAGCCAAGACTACAAAAACTATAAAATTAGTTGTAAACCACGAAAAACTTAAGTTAAATGCAGATGAGATCAATATGTTCTCGGATGATGAAAAAGGAGTAATGATTGAGCCAATATTTATAGTAATACTAATTCCAAACAGATATGGTTCTGGTTCGATTTTTAATATACGAGCTGCTCGGATTACTAAAGGAACAAATATGATCGCAACCGTAATATCTGCTATCACTGCTGCAGTAATTGTTCCAACTGTACAAATAAGATAAAAGAAAGCCCTATGATTTCCTTTTGTTACATGTAAAGTTTTTACAGCAATCCATTGAAAAATTTTATGTTTCTCAGCAATTAAAACAATAATTTGAAGGGAAAGAATAAATATCAAAGGTTTGACTTCAATCATTGATACAAATTCACTCAAAGAAGTACTGTATATTTGAGAAGTAATTATGGATGATATCAAAGCTGCTAATAAAGCATAAGCAACATAATCCATCCCTTCTCTACTAAAAATGACCATTACTACTATAAACAGAATGAATGTAGATACTATTGCAAATAAATTACTCAACCAGCTACCCTCCTTAAATTTTATTTCAATTTTATAAAATTTATT
>JAUWPK010000247.1 GCA_030611625.1 Promethearchaeum sp.
CTATTATATACCATAATGACTAATATCTCATATGAAGATTTTAATTCTTTAGATATACGGGTTGGAACAGTTTTAGAGGTGGAAGAGGTTCCTAAATCCCGCAATTTATTAAAAATGCAAGTAGATATTGGTGAGGAAAAGCTCGTCAAATAGTTTCAGGAATCAAAAATTGGTATAGTGTCGAAGATCTTAAAGGATCCAAAATTGTAGTACTAGTTAACTTAAAACCTAGAAAAATAATGGGAATCGAGAGTAAAGGGATGCTTCTTGCGGCTGATGTTGATAATACAGCAGTTCTCCTTAAAATTGATGAAAAATTAGTAGAAAAAGTTAAACCGGGTTCAAAAGTTGGTTAAATATGAGTGAAATTAAATCAAATGTTTTTTGGTTATATATTAATAATGGTGAACCTCATCCTCTGGGATTAAATTCAATTAGTAAGTATAAAGATATATTATCACCTATTATTGAGACAAAATTCACTACTTATTCAACTAAAACGTGGAATATATCAAATAAAACTAAAGATGAGGTCCAAAAATCAGTATTGGATTATTATAATAATTTAATAGTTGAAAAAAATTATTATCCAGGTCAATATGGAGATTGGATAAAATGTTCTGAATTCAAAATAAAAAATGAAATATTCCTTAATCTTGATATTATTGGCCAATCTTCATGGCAAAAAGCAACAATGGCAGCAGATTTAGGTATTTTTGTTAAAAATAATGAAAAAATATTTTTTATAGGAATTATTCGGAAAAATAAACCTGGGAAGGGAAAACCCGCTTTAATTGGAGGAATCATGAATGCAGGTTCTGTTTTTGACTCGGCAGCATATACTATGCTAAAAGAAACTAAAGAAGAAGCAAATTTCACAATGCATTATCAAGGAAATCTAAAGAAACTCCGTGAGAATTATACTATTTCAAGGATTTCAGTTAGGATTAAAGGTTTTGAGATTTTAGATCTTAAATTAGGAGATATTAAAACTTATATGCATTATGTAACAACAATTCCCACCACAAAACAAGAAAATCTTGATGATGGCACAAAAAGGGTATACACTGCAACTGCTTTTACAGTCTTAATTGATATTGGTGGAACATCACTTAATAAAAAACAACTTCAGAAGGTTTTTGAAGCAGGAGACGATGCTGCTAAAATGTATTATCTTGACGTTACTGATTTTATTAGAGGAAAAAATAAGAAAAATCATCCGAATTTTGGATTAAAGCACCATTTAGGGTTATTTAAGAAAATGCTTGTGTTACTGAAAAAAAAATATGATCTCAAATAAAAAATACCAAATTTTTTTAATTTAAATTCCAAATTTCAATACATGTCTCAACTTATTAAAGAATTTCTTCCCCTAGATGTTGAACTAGAACAGATCTCATATGATAAAAAACTAGAGAACAGCATCAGTAAATTGGCTGGATTGGAAGAAAATATTGAAAAAAGTTTTAAAAACACAGCGCATGATATGGAAAAAGCGAACAAGGAACTTAAGAAATATTTAAACCTTCAAAAAGAAACTTTGCGGAGCTATGTTCAATTTCTAAATCGAAAATCTGATTTGATTACACCTCAAGATCTCGCAAAACTAAAAGATCATGTAACTCATGTTGAACGGAATATCATTGTTCAAGATGAAATGGTAAATGATTTGAAATATGTTTCTCAGGGTTATAAAGAATACTCAAAAACTTTAAAAGAATTAAACAGAAAATTTTCAAAATTGAATAAATCTGAATCAAATTGGAAAAATACTGCTGCGGAAATGACTAAGGCTAGATCAGATCAAATGGTAACTGGATCTAAACTTGAAAAACTAGAAAACCAATTGAGAAAAGAAAAAAGTGAAGTTCAAAAACAATATCATAATAGAAATCATGCTAATTCCTTCGTTGTGACCGCAGTATTACAATTAAATCAGGCTTGGCAGAAATTTAAGTCTAATATTAAGAACATTTCGTGGTAATAGGAAATTGGTTTTTTTCATTATTTTTTATTAGAACAATGTTTTTTGTTTTTCAATAATTCACTATTTTGAATTAAATTGAGATCACATTTAATTGAAGAATATAATGAAGAAAATGTATGTGATGATTCTTTCACCAAAGAAATTTATGTTAAAATAGGATGCCTCGATGATGAAGCAAATTTTTTGAGATATCGAGATAATATTAAAGGCGTTGAAGTATATATCACATATTCTTTCAAGGACAAGGAATATATGGCTTTTTTCAGAAAACTTAATGTGAGATTTATTCCCCACGAAACAGAATTTACAGCTAGAACATGGGTTATTTTAGAGCAACATATTCAAAGTGAATTACGAAATGCTCCATTTTCCCGATTTGTTGGCATAGTCGCTAAAAAGAAAGTAATTGAAACTATTAAAGAAAAGGGAAGAAAAATATTTAGGGAAATCCCTTAAGCTTCTATCTCTTTCAATCTTTGGTTAACTTTTCTCTTTATTTTTTTTATTACTTGGGCTCTATTGTTATACCAATCCGGTGTCCAAATGTGATAAATTTCCCAGCCCAATCCATCTAATACTTCATTCCTAATTCGATCACGATCACGAGTATTTTGTGCTGCTTTGTATGATCCACCGTCACATTCTAATCCGAGTATGAATCTTGAAGGTTTTTTTGGATCAATAATTGCAAGGTCTATGCGAAAATTTGAATGTCCTATCAAAGTTTTAACTGTAAAGCCTTCTTTTTCTAAAGATGATTTAACACTGGATTCAAAAGAATCAAATTCAAAAATTTTCTTCTTTGAAGCAGTTTTTACCTTAGTTAATTTGTAACTTCTTGCATATCTCATGTAACCAATTAAATCACTCAACCCTCGCGCTTTAACCTTCTCTATATTAATATCACTAGGTAAAAATGAAGCAAATAATTTAATATGAAAACGTGCGCGTGTGATTGCAACATTCAATCTCCGATAACCACCACTTCGGTTTAAAGGCCCAAAATTTAAAGACAACTTACCTTTTGGATCCTTAGCATAACCAACACTAAAAAATATAAAATCACGTTCGTCTCCTTGCACACTCTCCAGATTTTTAATAAATAATCCTTCTTCTTCATCTTTATTCATGATGGATTCTATTGAAGGATCTTTTCTTATCAATTTCTCTAATGCTGATCTAATAGTTTCCTGTTGAGCAACACTAAAAGCAACAATACCTAAAGAATAGTTCGTACCATATTTTTGATTGCTTTTATAATGGTTTAATATGGCTTGTGCAACAAAATTTGCTTCAATAACATTTTTTGCTTTTAATTTTACCCCATCTTTAATATATCTAAAATCAATGGCTGTCAATTCATCAATATTAGAATAATTTTCTAATTTTTCCCCATCAGATATCTGTGTCTCGATACTGCTTTTTTGATCTCCTTCATCTTCATTAGAAATATCAGGAAATGTAAATAATCTACCATTATAATACTGCTGGTTACTATAAGCAATTAAACCTTCCTTTCGGCTTCTATAATGGAATTTCAGCATCTTTTCTCGAAAACCAATTCCAGTGCATTCGTCTAGCAAACTTTCCATTGTTTGTAAGTTGCTGTCTAGGTCATCAAGGTCATCAAAATCCGTGCCACTAATACTACTTGCTGTAAAGAAATTTGTAGGGGGTAATTGTTGTGAGTCTCCAACAACAATCAAGCTTTTACCTCTTAATATCGCTCCAATAGCATCTTCAGGGGTAACTTGAGATGCCTCATCAAAAATTACAACATCGAAAAAGTTGTTATATTCCTCAATGGGGAGAAAATTTGCAATTGCTAAAGGAGACATCATGAAACATGGCTTTAACAATGAAATAAATTCTTTGGTTTCTTTAAAAGTGTATCTAAGAGGTTTAACATTCCTTTTCTTTTTTAATTCGCGCTTAATAAATCCAGATTGCGCTAGTAGAGAATCAGAAATGTTTAAGTCAATCTTAGGTCTCAAATCATATAATTTTTTAATAACTCTCAAGCGATTTATTACCAGAATTTCTTTATCAATTTTTCTGAATTTGTCAATGGTCTTCATATGGTATTTAATATCAAAGTTATTGATTATAGGCAACGTGCTTATAACATCTTCATAAAATTTGTTGTAAAATGTCTTCTCAAAAAGCTTCTCAAGTGGAATTTCAATAGTTTCAGGATTAGAACTGTCTTTTATTTCAAATCTTTGATTCTTAATTTTTTCTAAAATATTACTAAAGCCATGATTTTCAAGCTTATTCTCAATTTTGATTATCTCGAACCATTCATTTAAGTGAGGAAGATCCTTTAACCAACGTTTAGCAAAATTTTCATATTTTTCCCATAGATCTAGTCTTGGGTTTAGAGGGAGAGGTTCAATAACTAAAACGGGCTTAAGAAAATTTTCAAGTGGATGTGTTGACTTCCATTCTTCTGAAAGTAAATCAAAATCATCTATGATAATTTTTATGGTATCTATAGACAATCCATCGGGATTACCTGCAAAAACCTTAAAGTTTTTGATTTTATTCAAATATCCTAAAACAGATTGCTTCTTTGCAATTTTTCGTACACAATTTAAAATTTGCATTTTATCCGCATTGTATTCAGGTCCATGTTTTTTTAAAACTCCTGCATAATCAGTTGTAAATCGAGCAAGCAATAAATCAACATCTAAAGTTAGAGCATTTTCATTAAATATACTAAAAAAATCGTCAAAATGTTGAAAGTCCATATCATTTAAAATTGGTTTTAAACCTGATTTCAAATTGAATACCACTAGCCGATTGTTCAATTTATTTACTTTCTCAATAAATTGATTTAATTTTGTAATAAGAAGACTTGTAATTGAAAGTGAAGGTGATGATTCCGCTTCATATGCTAAGGTAATTTGCTCAAAACTTTTAAAAAATTCTGAAAATTCATTGAAATTTATTATGGATTCCAATTCAAAGTAATTATTAAGGTCAGAATAGTCAATCTCCCAAGTTTGCCATAGATTAAATGATTCTAATACAGAAATCCAATATTTTGATCTAATAATATTTTTTTCCCATTGAGTTCGATTTTCGGGAATATCCCCTTTTTCTTCAACTCCATATGGAAATTTATCATGAAGAATTTTCAATTCAACGACCAATTGTTCATTGACATATTGAAACGAGTATAATATTTTATTCAATGCAAGCTGCAATTCCTTGGCGATTTGTAATAGAAATTTAATTTTAGCCTTTGCTAAACTCCAAGGATTCTCGTCATAATGCTCTAATGTATCTCTAAATAACTCTAATTGTCCAAAAAGATCTTTAATTTCTATAAATTCTTCTTCAGAAACATTTTTAGGATCCTTAAACTCAGAAATTATTAAAGGAATATCATCCAAGGCTAAAACCCTACCTACTATATCATAAAAGCTTAATTTCATTAAACCGTTGGGAGATTGAGTTGAATCGATATAATCATTCAATCTCTCCTTCAATATTCCAAGTTCTTGAAATTTACCTTTCTTAATTTTGATACCTTCAATATCAAGATTCATACTCTTTTCAATTTGTTTAAGAATTGCGATTTTATTCGCATTCTGTGAATGTACTTGTAGACAAAATGGACCAATGCCACAATTATCTAACCTTTTTTTTACTACATCTAGAGCAGCGCGCTTTTGGGCAACAAAAAGAACTTTTTTGCCGACAGCTAGGCATTCTGCAATGATATTCGAAATACATTGACTTTTTCCAGTTCCTGGAGGACCTTGAATTACTAAAGAACTACCAGATTTTGCATATATAACAGC
>JAUWPK010000296.1 GCA_030611625.1 Promethearchaeum sp.
TGATGCATCAATTTAAAACAAAAAGGATTAACAGAATAATAGATAATTAGAAAGTTTAAATCATAAAATTGAAAAGTCAATTTGTTTTCCCTAGAACTTGGTATGAGACTTGATAGAGAGACCATGATTTTGAATATGCAAGAAATTATTAATAAAGTTCCATCAAAATTTTATGCAGATATTTTATACGACAAGCTCTCATCAATTAATATTCAACAATCTATTTCGGGCGAATCCTTATCTGTAATTCCAAGAATTAATGGGTTTGTGTTTCGAATTTTTGAAGGATCCATGTATAAAGAAATTTCAGATTATGATTTGTTCAATTTAGAAGAAAGGGTATTAAAATTAATACAAAATTTAGATTACAATCCCAAAATTGAATTTATTTCCTACCCTAAACATTCAATGGATAAAGAAATTTCAATGAAAAATGATTTTACTTTAATTTCCTTGGAAGAAAAGCATCAAAAAATCATGAATTTACATACATCTATTAAAAAAATCGATCAACGCGTAGTCAATCCTGTTATTACGTATAAAGATTCTATGTTAGAACGTATATTTATAAATACTGAGGGGAGCTTATTACGTCAGAAAATCCCCCGCACTTTTTTGGAGATTAAACCGATAGTATCCATTGATAATAAAACTGATTATGATACTTATTCGGTTGGTTCTGAAGGTGGGTTTGAGATATTCGACCAAATAAATAATGAACTTTTAGAGAATTTAGTTAAATCTTCAATAGAATTAACAACAGCACCTCATCCTCCCAGTGGAAAGATACCTGTAATATTGGACCCCACAATTGCTGGAAACATGGCTCATGCTGTATTCGGTCATAGTTTACAAGCAGACCAGGTTATCCGTGGGAGAAGTTATTGGGAAAAATACTACAAGAAGCAAGTAGCATCTGAAATTGTGAATATAAGTGATAGTCCAGTTGAAGAAGGGGAATATGGATCATATTTATTCGATGATGAGGGTGTGATCTGCAAGAAAACACCCCTAATTGAAAATGGGATACTCACAAATTATTTAAATTCGAGAGTTACTGCAAGTATTCTTAAGCAGGAGAATAATCTTTTTGGAAACGGTCGAAGGCAAGACTATTTACATAGGATTTACCCGAGGAATTCAAATACATTTGTTGAACCTGGTGATTATTCAAAAGAAGAAATGATTCAAGAAATGGAATATGGTGTTTTAGTTTCACAAAGTGATTTTGGGATGGAAGATCCAATCGGGGGTGGAATTCAAATAAATTCAAGATCGGGATTTCTCATCGAAAATGGTGAGATTTCTACAAGAGTTAAGAGCATTGCAATATCTGGCAATGCTTTGGACTTATTAATGTCAATTGATGCAGTTTCAACGGGACCAATTTCACGAGTTAGTTTTGAAAGCCGAAAAGGTCGAGAAGATATTGTTCCTGTCTCGTTTGGAGGGGTTTTCGTACGTGCTCAAAATACTTTCATCAGTCCTGGTTAAAAATAATGGATAAAGGTGTAAAAAATGGGTGAATATAAAAAAGATCAAAAAATGTCAATAGAAAATATTGCTAATCTTGTAAAATCTCAAGTATCAAAATCTGGAATAGAAAAATGGGATATATATTTGCTTAATGGTCAAATAAACTCATTATATTTACGAAAATCAAAAAGAAAAATTAAAGTAGAATCAGAACTTAAAGATTCCAGACATAATATATCTTATGTTCTCCGATTATTTCAAGATAAACCAGATAATAAAATGGCTTGTGGGATAGTCTCACTAAATAGCATTTCCACCAACGAAATTCAAAAAGCAATCAAGAAAGCAAAATCAATATTAAAAATAAATACTGGACCAAAATATGAATTAGTTTCACCTGGTATGAAATATCCCTCAATAAAAACCATTGATAAAGATGTATGGGAAGATCCCGAAGGATTTCTAGCAGAAAAGGGTAAAGAACTTAAACAACAGCTAAGAGAAATAATTCCTGCTACAACAACATTTGGTAAATTTAGAGTATATAGAAAAGAGAAGATGCTTCTAAATTATCTGGGTTTTTCAAAGATAAAGAAAAGTACTAATTTCTATTATGAATTTTCCTTCAAAAGCGAGGATAAGGGGGGAATGGCAGAATATTGGCCAGCAGGATGGTTCAAAACGGTAGAACAACTCAAATTTGACGAATTGATCCCAGAATGGATTTCCCTCGCCAAGGATGCTTTAAGGGCTAAAAAACCCGCATCAAATAAATCAATCGATATCATATTTCCTCCCCGTTTAGTTAGGATTGCATTCCTTGAATCTATTGGATATTCTGCAACGGGACGTGCACTATATGAGAAAACATCACACTTAAAAGAAGGGGATAAGATAGCAGTAGATAATCTCACGATTATTGATGATGGTTTGAAAGAAGATTTACTAAATTCAAGTGAATGGGATTCAGAGGGTAATCCAAAGCAATCAACTACAATTATCGAGAATGGAATTATGAAGAATTTCATTTACGACCAAAAATTTGCGCAATTATCAGGTAGAACATCGACCGGTAATGCACAGCGAAAACCATCGCATGGTGGAAATATTGATATCGAAATTAATAACCTAATTGTGGAACCTGGCTCGATATCACTAAAAGACCTTGTTGGAAACTCAAAAAATGCAATGTACGTAAATAAATTTTCGTGGCTCCACCCTAATCCCATTACGGGAGAATTTGGTGCCACCATCGATAATGCTTATTTAATCGAAAATGGAAAATTAACACAACCGATAAAAGGCGGAATTGTTTCAGGAAATATTTTTGAAATGATTAAGAACATATCTGGAATTTCAAAAGAAACGAGAATTGTAATGAATTCAAAGGTTCCCTTTATTAAATTTAAAAACCTGAGCCTTATTGCAAATTAAAAATAATTTTTTTTTTAAAAAATATTTAGAAATAAATCATCAATTTTTCAACAGCATCAAGTAATCCTGTAATATCTCCCCTTATCGTATCGATATTAGAAGAATTTTGTGTGTCATACCCATAAGTGAAATAAAATCTTTTATTATTAGAGTTAAATTGTCTCATTTCTACAATCGTATAATCAGTTTGAAAAGTAATTTCTTTTAATGCCATTGTTTTTTTAGTAAATTTTTGAAATAGACTATGAGCAACATCGCGTAATTTAATTTGCTCGATATTTGGCTTGAAATAACTCGCTACTTCTATTAATTCATCAGAGAAAATTATGATAAAGTCTAGAATTTGTGTACTTTGGTTTTTATTACAGAAATCATCGAAAAGGATCCCTAAATTATCATACAATGTAGAATTTCCTAAAATTGGTCTACTAAATGCATGAATTATCGATATCGGGTTAAAAATTGTAGTGTGATATAAATTTATTTTTAATGGAGCTGCGATTTCAATAAATTTTTGTTTTAAAACATCGAGCATTTTCATATTATCTGCATCTTGTTCCATTCCAGGGTCGAATTTATGGATTAAGATACTAATCTTTGTATCAGGACTGTAATCAGAGATTTTGTTTCTAACTTCCGTAAAATAATTTATTGATTTTTCAAAAGATTCCTGATCTTGAATATCAATCACGTATAAGGCTTGATCAATATCAGAAAAAACCACTTCTGCTTTTTTCTCTAGGTAACTATCGCGATATTTTTCTTGTCCACCCAGGTCCCAAATAAGAATTTTTTTTTCGAGTAAATTTAGCGTTTGTCTTTCGATACCTTTAGTTGGTTTTAGTTTTGTAATTGCGTTAAATTCACGTTGCAGAGT
Organism: Promethearchaeum sp.; assembly: GCA_030611625.1. Lineage (GTDB taxonomy): Archaea > Asgardarchaeota > Lokiarchaeia > Sigyniarchaeales > Promethearchaeaceae > Promethearchaeum. The sequence continues at coordinate 3,788 of JAUWPK010000296.1, forward strand.
CCTTATTAAACTTGTTTTTCCAGCATTTTGGATTCCAAAAATCGGAATTTTTATGATTTCTTTATTCATATTTGAACCCTCTTAGAAATATTTCATTATTGTCCTAACTTCATTTAATAAATTGAAAGCTTCTGCATCTAATGGTGATGAATCTTTTACAGTTTCGGTTTCATATCCATACGTGAAATAATAAGGTTCGCCACCAGCTTCAAATTTAATCATCCTAACCGAAATTGTATCAGTTTGTAGAGAAATATCTGATAATTTTAATTTCTTATCTTCAAATACTTTAAATATTTCAAGTGCTACATCGCGCATTTGCTGTTGATTCACATCAAGATCGAAATAATTACCAATTTCCATCAAGTTCTTTGAAAAAACTACAACAAATTTGCATTCAGTGCGATTTACGAATTCATAAAATGCGAATTGAAAATTGTCGTACAAAGTAGTATTTCCAAATACCGGTTTGCTGAATGCTTGTATAACTGAAATTGGGTTAAAAATTGAAGTTTTAGACACCCTAGCCGAGAAAGGTTCCGCTAGTTCAGAAAATTTCTTGTTTATGGTATTATAGAGTTTTATATTATCTTCGTTTTCTTCAAAACCGGGGTCGAATTTGTTTATTAAAATATTTATTGCTGCATTTGGTGAAAATTCTTCAAGTTCTTCTTTAATCTCTTGGAAGAATTTAATATTCTCTGAGTAAGAGTCTTGATCTTGAAAA
>JAUWPK010000356.1 GCA_030611625.1 Promethearchaeum sp.
CATTAATAATTTTAAACATAACAATGAAAAGAAAGGTTTTTTCATAAATTTAAGATAGTAGCACAATAAAACTAAAACAAAAATTAAAAAAATAATGGAAAATGATAAAAGATGAAAATAAGAAAATTTTTTTTACTATTATTCTTAGGTCAATTTATAATTATTTCTTTTAATCCAATCTGTGCAGAAAGTTCTGATATTACAAATATCTCTGATCTAAATAATTTTCATATTAATTATGCTTATAAAGATACAGGGGTTAGAATTAACTCAACGGAAAATAATTATAATTATACTTTTCACGAAACTATGGATTATATTAACATTTTGATTGACAAAGGAAAGATTCAAGAATGGAAAGATCAATTTCACTTATATCTAAATTATAGTAAAAAAAGTAATTCTCTTTATGAATGTTCGATAGAATTTTGTGTTTACGGTATAGAATTTTTCGGAGATCTTATTTATGATAGCGAAAATTCATATTATTATCAGGAATCAAATCCCGATCAAAAAATTTATATGCCTTTTATCCTTCCTCAAAGTGTTTTCAATGGAGAAAGTATTCCCATATCTACAATTAATAGAACGGGAATAAAACTTGCATATATTGATGAAACAAATATTGAATCTTCACCTAGTTTAATTACAAAGAATTTAAGATATTATAATGATAATTCAGGAACTAAAATAGACTTTTATCAAATTTCTGTTGCTTATCCAGAAGGTTGGTTAATAGGTGGAATGCTTCCAAAATTTAACATGGCTATTGTACGTTATGATCAAAAATCACTACTTTTTGTCGAAGGTACAAACCTTCTTAATAATATGGAAATTTTTTTGGAGATGAGTAGTTCGGAGATTAATTCTGTTTCACTATATGGAGAATATTATCTTATTGATACAGATCTTCCTTTATCCTTCCATCAGGATAGCAATAATTTGGGAATATTTTTAGTATGTTTTGGTCTTGGGATTACAGTAATTTTTATTATAATATGGAAAAAGAAGCAAAATAATAAAGAAATCAAAAAATTCTCAAAGGAGTTAAAAGCTAGAAAAAGAAGAATTTAAATAAGATATAGGTAAAATCAAATACACTCACTAAATAAATTATTTCCTGCAAAGAAATTTCTTTTCATTTTGATTCTTCCTATCATCTTTTTATTCGTTTTTATAGGTTCATTTCATTTTTCTGAATATCATCAGATAGAAACGAATTATAATAATAAAGCTTAAGATGATGTGGTGGTTGTTGATTTTCAAATATTAGAAGAATGTTTATATAATTATCGCATTAATAATTTTAAACATAAAAATTAAAAGAAGAATTTTATCAAAAATTTAAGATAATGGCACAATAATACTGTAAGATGTAGTTGAATTGAATAAAAAAAAAACATCGTTGATTATATTATTTAATTTTCACAAACGGAAATTGTAGGTAGGTTAATTTTTCTTGAATCTGGGATTATAGCTCGCCCTAAATAGGTAAAAAGTTGCTCTACGCTTTGAAAATCTTTTGAAGATATAAAAACATGGTCAATAATTCTTTCAAATTTAGGAAATTTCTCCTTCATTTCTTTCCATTTGTTTGAGTAATGAATCAAATCCTCAGGTTGGATTAGATCTTTTTTGGATCCCGCGATGATAATTGGTATGGAAGGATCTTCACTTTCCATTAAAGAAATCCACTTTGGTAGGCTTTTAAATGTGGAAGGTCTGGAAAGATCATACAGAATGATAGCACCTTTTGAACCAATTATATAGGCATCGTGCATAAATTGGAATCTTTTTTGCCCACCTAAATCAAATACTAAAAAAGTAAATGATTCATTATCGATTTTCATTGGAAAGCATGCAAAATCTATCCCTATGGTAATTCCAGCGGCCATCTTGAAATTTTCAGTGTTTTTTGTTGCAATCATTGTTGATTTGCCCGATCCTCCATCTCCAGCTATTGTTATTTTGCAAATTTTTCTTGGAAGCATATACATTTCTTTCAGTTATGTTTATAAAAAACGAAAAAATTGATCAAAGAAACGAAATACGTGGTTTATTGTAAAATCCAAAATAATTTATTGAATGAAAGCAGTTTGGAGAAAAATCTTTAATCTTTTCTTTCATTTTTCAGTGACAATAGTAAAAAAAAATTGAATTTATTATAAAAGTTGATGTAAATGACCGAAAAAATTGTTTATATGTTCGATGAGATCGATCCAAGTAAATTTAGTTCGACTGAAGAGCTAAAAATCTATTTTGGTGGAAAAGGTGCTGGGTTGGCTAACATGACTCTGTTGGGACTACCAATCCCGTATGGTTTCACCATACCGTGTAAATATTGCCTCTCCTATGCTGAAAGTAATAAATGGCCCGATAATTTAAAGGACCAAATTAATGAGTGTATTTCTATATTAGAAAAGAAAAGCGGATACATTTTTGGAGATATTGAAAAACCTCTATTATTATCTATTCGAAGTGGAGCTCCCGTTTCAATGCCTGGAATGATGGATACTGTTCTTAATTTGGGTATGTCCAAAGAAATTACAGAGAAAATGGCAAAAAAAAATGCAAGATTTGCATGGGATTCATGGAGAAGGTTTATTATGTCCTTTTCTGATATTGTAAAAGAAACTGGACGCGAACCTTATGATGAAATTATGGATGAATTCAAAGAATCTCGAGGTAAAAAATTAGATATTGAATTAACAGCCGATGAAATGAAAGAAATTGGCGAATTATATCTAAAAAAATATCATGAATTACTTGATATAGATTTTCCTGAAGATCCTTGGGAACAATTATATGCTTCAATTAATGCAGTTTTTAATTCATGGAATAGTGAACGTGCAGTAGCTTATCGGAAGATGAACAAAATTCCAAATTACGGTACCGCGGTAAATGTAATGAGAATGGTATTTGGAAATCTCAACGATAAATCTGGAACAGGAGTTTTGTTTACAAGATCTCCAATGGATGGAGAAAACAAAGTTATGGGTGAATACTTAATTAATGCTCAAGGTGAAGATGTAGTTGCAGGAGTTCGAACTCCAATAACTATGGATGAACTAAAAGAAGAACAACCCGATATTGTCAAGCAAATCTTTGAACTAGCTAAT
>JAUWPK010000082.1 GCA_030611625.1 Promethearchaeum sp.
CACCAAAAGCGGGACCTCCATCGGGGCCTCCAAAAGCGGGACCACCAAAAGCGGGACCTCCATCAGCACCTCCAAAAGGACCACCAAAAGCGGGACCACCATCAGGACCTCCCTCGAAATTACCTCCTGCTCCAAAGTTACCCCCTGCTCCAGGTAGTTCTGGACCACCATCAGGCCCCCCGGGAGCTGTGAAAACACCTTCATTTGCTCAAAGACCTGCAGCACCAAGTGGGTCTCCATCAACTGCAGCTACTCCGGCATCTTCGGGGAATGGTGAACCTGGTCTCGGAGGGTTGAGAGACGAAATGTTAAAAGAATTAGAACGCCTAAAGAAGATAATGCGTGGGTCTTAAGTTTCTTTTTTTCAATATTTTTTTACTATAAAAAATAAATTTATTCAAATACTTGATTTTTTCCTAGTTTAAATTGCTAAATGTAAATGCAATAGGGAGGTTTTAATAATGGAAACAAATCTAATTCTTTTAATTATAAGTACATCTTTAAAATCAATTGTTATTTTTTCTTTAGGAACCGTTTTATTTAGAAAATGGTTGAAGCAAAAACAGAGATATTATTCTGATTTTCCTTTTTTGAACTCTTTGGGATTTTATTTCTATGCTATTGGAAAAATCTTTGATATTTATTTGTATATTAGGTTTCGAACTAATGATACTTCAGGTATTATTAACGATTCTCTAGTATTAGCCTTTGCGAAAGCAAGATTTCTTTTAAGCCCCGTAATTGTTTTAATTCCGTATGTAATTTTAATGTTAGTTATTTGGTTCCAAGGTAGGAAAAAACTGCAAATTGGAATCGGTTTTGGATGGGCTATAATTAGTATATTTGCAGTTTTAATTGCTCGGTCTTACCCGCAATTATTGATGATAAATGCTGCAATTGCTTTTCCTCCAATATTTCTTTCAATAATTACATTTGGAATTATAAATCACCAGAAAAGATTACCTGAGATAAATTCTTTAATATTAATGATCGGGTGGAGTTCATACGTAGTCTCTCAATTGATAAGGTCAATATGGGTTAATCTAGGATCAGGAACATGGGGTCTCTCCTATATTGCAGAATTGATAGAAATGTTTACTTTTGTGATTATTGGAATTGGTTTTATGATTCCAGCATTTTACAACAAATCTGAAAAACGATCGAACATAATTAAAAAAAGTATTAACGATTTTGAGGAAAATATTGAAAATCTGGATGTTTTGTCCTCATTAACTTGAATAAATTTTTTTTAATTCACATTTTTTTTACTTTTCTATTAAAAAGGTGTTGATTTTTGTTTCAACTGATTTTTTTGATTTTGTTCCCAAACTGAAGATTATGTTTTTGAGCGCGAAATACGCTTATTTTGAATATTAACTATTGCATTATATAGCGTTTCTATATCTAGAGAAACTGGGAGTAATTTTAATATTATTCCATCAAACTTCTTCCGATTTTTATCTTGAAATTCTATTTTACTAGATTTGAAATTTTTATTCAGAAGAGGAGTTGCAAGTTTATTAATAATATCAATATTATCTTTAGTGAGAAGGAAAGGATCTATGAGAATTATGTCTTCAATATTAAAAGTTGCAGTATCTAAAGCACCTCCACCAAAATTTGTCCGCCCTTGAAGTTCAATGGATAACATTGATAAAGCACTTAATAATAAATTAAAAACTAATTTTTCTTGACCGAAATACTCTTTCTTTAATTTTATCTTATAGAATGTGTTATTCGGAACAAATTTCTCTTCAGAAAAACCCATTTTATATATGGTATTGAAGATTTTCTGAACAATTATTGATGGGGATTCTAAACTAATACCATTGAAATCTATTAAATTTGATGATAAACTATACCAATTTTTTGATTTATTCTTGTTTTTCTCTATGAATGATGCTAAATTCTGTATTCCTATAATATCTTCTCCTCTTTTAGCACCTTTCTTAATTTTAATTTTCTTTCTCTCACCATACCGAATGTATTCTAAGGTTTTTACAAATTTTCCTTTTTTCAGTTCTTTTTTTGATTTATTGCAGTAAAATAATTTAGTGTTTAACATATTTGGATCAAAATATGGCTTAGATATTTGTCTTGGAGATGAAATAATAGGAAGAAGAAATTCAGGGTTTAATGTTATTTTATCACCATAACCATTCATATAGAAATCCTTTTCAATTTTATTCAATATGAAGTAATCATTGCAATTTGTAGTCAAACCACGTTGAACAGTAGCAATATCTCTCAAATATACTATACCTTTCCCACATCTTTTTATTAATTCAAAATAAAAGGAAGGTGCATTGAAAAAATAATTAGCCCAATTATAACCAACATAATTTAGCTTGCTTTTATCACCACTAGAATTTTTTTTTTTTAATGTATAAATAAAATTCTGAGAACAAGAAAATTCACGTAATAATTTATTTTCTACAATCTTAAAATCGGAATTTGAAGAATCAGATTGAGTGGAATAATTACTTTCATATAAATTCTTCACAAAATCACTAAAATTTTTCCCATAAAACAATTGGCTGTAGGGAATTTTCCACTTGATAAATTTTACAACATTTTTCTTATCAATATTTTCTGCAGGCTTATGTATAATTGCTATAACGGTATTAATTTGTGCTGCTTGAAATGATCGAAATTCGCTGTCAAAAATTTGCTTGATCTCAAAAAATCTACATATATACTCTTGAAAATTATAACCATACTTCACATTCATCCATGAATTAGATACAATATATGCAAGGATCCCATGAGAACGCAATTTTTTTAACCCGTGATAAAAAAAATAGATATAATAATCCAACCTACTTTTCTCAGTTTCTGCAATATTTGGAATTGATTTTAGAGATGTATGAAGCTGGTTTCGATAAATATGATTTGCTTTTGGAGAATTATTTTTCAAATTAAATATATCTCTATGCCTAATATATGGTGGATTTCCTATGATTATATCAAAACCTTCATTATTTGTATCTAATTGTTCGTTTTCAAGAATAAAATCACCATGTAAAATTTTTATACCTGAATGATAGATATTCTTGATTTTTTCATTTTCTATACCTAAACTTGTTATTAATAATGCCCATAATCGGAATTCAGCTATGATTACTGCCCAATTATTTATATCAATCCCAAAAATTGAAGGAAAATTATGCAATTTCTTCTCAAAATTTAAATTTTTAATAATAATGAGGAAAAAATTTAAAATTTGATATAAAAATGAACCTGATCCGCAAGCGGGGTCTAATATTCGTATATTTTGATAGAATTTCCAAAATTTCATGAGATGTTCTAATTCTCGCGCAGAAAAATCACCTTGTTTTTTAAAAATTTTATAAATTAAGTTAATCAAATCATCTTTATCAGATTTTGAAATATTTGGATGGTTAGCTATGAAATTATTATTAATTGACATTAATACTGAAAATTTAATCTCTGAAAGAGGCGTGTAGAAAACGCCTTTTTGAACTTTTTTTTTTTGGTCTATGTGTTGCGCTTTTTCAAAAAGTTCACCTATAATTCCTGGATGTATAATGTTTTCATTATTCTTTTCCTCTACATTTTTATCTACTAATTCAATTAAATAGAATTCTTTCGAATCCCAAAGCTTATTATAAAGCAATTCTAATTGTTCTTTTTTAAATGTCCACTCAGAAAACTTTTTTGATTCTTCATTATCTTGGAACATAATAGGCAGAAGTTTATAAGAAATTTCCATTTTTTCATGTAATAATATCTGAATAACGGTTAGATCAAAATTGTATTCATTACTGTTACTTTTTTTTTTAAAAAATTGAAAAAAAATTGCTTTTTTCCTTTCCTTTTGTTCAACATGATAATTAAAGTTTGAAAAATATATACAACCGAATGCTAATAGTTGACCTAAGAAATAATGAATTGGATTTGTGTTAGATTCATAAAAAGTATCGTTCTCTATTGATAATTTTTGAATTATCTTAAAGGAACTAATATAATTGTTTAATATTTTACATTTATTTCCTTTATCCACATTATTTTTTTCATCTTTAAAATTATAAAAAGTTTTATTTGCAATAAATAATCCATTGAATAGATAAATTTTGATAATTTTTGAATTAAATACTTGGCCTTGGTTAAATAAGCTTTCCCTTGAAAATAATAATCATATCACCTTAAAAAATGTCCCCAAAATAATTTTTGATAAAGAATTTGATTCATATGATACTATTTGGTTAATGGGTGTTTGGAAAAGAAGTCAAAAGAGTAAATTCATCGCGAGTACACATTATGGATTATTAAATGATTATAAAAATGCTTTAGATGATTTTTCAATTGAAGATGTAATAGGTTCACCGTATGCAATATATGAGTATAATGTTGATCCAAAATTAGGAGGAATAGATGGTTTAAATACATTTTATAATGAATTGAAATCCAGAAATAAAAAATTAATATTAGATTTCGTCCCCAACCATTTATCTCGCGATAATCCTTTGAGAGAGACTCATTCTGAATATTTTATTCAAGGTTCTGAAATTGATTCTCAAATAAACCCCACTACATTTTTTAAAGCCAATAATAAAGTATTTGCTCATGGAAAAGATCCTTACTTTCCCGCTTGGACAGATACATTGCAGGTAAATCCATTTTCAAAGAAATTACGGAAGCAAGTTATTGAAACATTAAATAAAATTGCAAAAGTATGTGATGGAATTCGTTGTGATATGGCTATGCTTCTCACAAACTCCGTTTTTCAAAAAACGTGGGGGCTTTATGCAGGAAAACCATTAGAGAAAGAATTTTGGGTAGAAATTATAGGTGAAGTTAAAAAAATTAATCCAAATTTCCTATTCATTGCGGAAGTCTACTGGGATATGGAATGGGAATTAATTCAACAAGGCTTTGATTTCTGTTATGATAAAAGATTATATGATCGGTTATTACACAGTCCCATAGCAGAAATAAAAGGTCATCTTCATGCTGAATTAGAGTATCAGAATCATTTAGTTCGATTTATAGAAAACCATGATGAACAAAGAGCTATCACTAGTTTTGGTTTAGAAAAATCCTTAGCAGCTTCTATGATTGCATTGACTCTCCCCGGATGTAAATTAGTTCATTATGGCCAAAATTTGGGATTTTCAATTAAGCTCCCTGTTCAATTAGGGCGATATCCCTCAGAATTTCCTAATAATGAAATAAAGATAATCTACGATGATTTTTTTCAAGTTTTAACAAAGGAGATATCCTTTAAAGGGAGTTGGAAATTAATTGACGCAAAAAATCCTTTACTAATTTATTATTGGAAGACCCATTCCACATACTTAATTGTTTTTTGTAATTATTCTGGCTATCTATTAGATGATATTATTAATTTGGATCATTTAATAGGGGAAAAAGTACATACTGATAAAATTTTAGTTGAACCGATATTTTCAAGAAAATATGAATACAGAGATCATGAAAATTTCATTATCAATGAAGATAATATTAATCTAAGCCTAAATCCTTGGGAATTTTTTATTCTAAAGTTAATTATTCGATGATTATGAAGAAAAACATATTACATTTCAATATAATTTTTTTCTGGAAATAAAATTAAATTAATCTTAAAAGTCATAGTTGTAAAAATCAATCATTAATGGAACAATCTGAAACTGATAATAATATTCTTGACAAATTTAATTCATTATTCTATCCCAAGTCAATTGCTATTGTTGGGGCTTCTAAAAATAAAATTGGTGGGACTAAATTTTGGTTAGCACTTCAATACACTAGATTTGAAGAAACAGGTGGAAAAACTTTTTTAATTAATCCAAAAATATCAGAATTATTCGGACAAAAAGTATATCCAAGTTTGTTAGATGGAGATATTCCAAAACCAATTGATTTAGTTATAATTGCAGTTCCAGCAAAAATGGTCCCAAAAATAGTATTGCAATGCGATAAAATCGCCAAATTTGGAGTAATATATACATCAGGATTTGGTGAAGCTGATAACAAATCATTAGAAAATGAATTAAAAAATGCGATTAATTCAGTGAGCACCAGTTTTATTGGACCAAATGGTCTGGGTATTATTAATCCGTATAGTAGACTTGCAATTTATCCTGGTTGGGGGGTTTACAAGGGGGATATATCTTATATATCTCAATCTGGTGGAAACTTAGCACGTTTATACATGAATTTAGGACCTTTGGGAATAGGTTTTCATAATTGTGTTTCGATTGGTAATTCCTACGATATCTCAACTAATGACTTGTTAGAATATTTTTATCATGATAATTTAACCAAAATAATTGCATTATATTTAGAATCAATTCCTAATGGGCGTAAATTTATGCAATTGGCTAAAAAAATAACTCCAATCAAACCTATCGTGCTTTGGAAAGGTGGTCAAACCAAACGTGGGATTAGCGCTACACATTCTCATACAGGGGGTTTAGCTGGAAGATATGATGTCTGGAAAGCTATGTGTAAACAATCAGGAATACTATTAGCGGATCATTTTGAATTATTCTTGGATTTAATTCTAGTTGCATCAACGAGACCCATTACTCCAAAGAACTTAAATATTGCAATATTAGTTGCTGGAGGTGGGATTGGTGTAGAATTCACAGATAAATTTGAATCAGCTGGATTTACGATAGTTGATTTGCAAACTAAAACAATCGATAAATTATCAGAGATATTTCCGCCAATAAATACCAATCTAAAAAATCCCCTTGATTTGGGAGAATTATCATATGATCCAAGACTCTTTTCTAAAGCAATGGAAATAGTATTAAAGGATGAAGGTGTTGGGAGTGTTGTTTTTGTTCGAGAAGCAGAACGTTTTAGTATATTATCAAAAATGTTAGGGATAGATGATGCTCAAAAAATGACAATAGATTCGCTTTCAGAAATTATAGGTAAATCCGATAAACCTGTAATCTGTAATTCAAGTATGAATATCGATAATGAAGAGGGGTATCATCAAAGACATGAATTTCAAATAAAAATGATTGAAGCAGGAATACCTGTTGTGAATTATATAGGAAATATTCCTAAAATATTGATACAATTTTATTATTATGGAAAATTCTTAAAAAATAGAAAATAAAAATTTGAAAAAATGATGTAAAAAAAAAATTTATTTAGTCCTTGCAGCTACTTCATTCCGATTTTTTGAAATTGAAAGATATTCCTCCCTCATTATATCCAAAGCTTTTAATAACGCCTTTGGATTTTGAGCTTTGCTGAGAAATTGCTTTCTTATTGTATCTAAGTTGTATCTAGGATAATATAGAGCTGCATAGAAGTCAGTAATTAAGCAGTAGTATTCAGTTCCTGATTTATCTTGAAATACAGCAATCATTTTAGTATCCCAAAGTGCCTTTAATGTATCATCAATATCTTCTACACCTTTTTTTCGCAATTTTTCCAAATCGTTCTTAGTTACCATGGCTTCTCGAAGTAATTTCAGCACCTCATAACATTGGGGGTTTAAAATCACTTTATTGATGATCTCCAAGTTGTCTTTTTCTGAGGGTTTATAATTTTTAAAGAAATTGCGGACTTGGGTTGTGTATGAATCTTTTAATGATTTAGGTAGATGATGTTCAACAGGGTCTAAGAATAATTTTACTGGTGGTCTGCGTAGAATCATTATATCCTCATTGAGAAAAACTACATCTGTTGCAAGTCCTTTTACTGAAGCGATTTTAACTATTGTAGACTTCACTAAATTTGTAATAATACTTTCAATATCAATAAATGAATCTCTTTTAGTATCCTTAAGCCATATTGCTAATTCTGATTTAGGAATTGCAGCTTCTTGTTGGAGCCTTTTTAAAATCATCCTCTTGGGTTCGTCTAAATATATCATTGATAGGAGTTGTTCTTCATTTAAAGTAGGATAGACAGATAGTCGTTGAAAAATTGAAGGCAAAACTGTCTCCAATGTTTCTGAGTCTAAGTTTAACATAATTTGTCGTGAAATTTCTGCTAAACCATCTTCATAGGCATCTCCATCTTCAGTTGTATTTAGTACCATAATTACATAAATAGAACTTTCAGGACCTGTATAGTATGAAGCAAGATTTGTAGTTCCTGCCATTATGGAAACCATACCTGGCTCTCCTGTGAATTCATGTTGAGAATATAACTGCATTAAAGTTTTTTCATCCAAAGTAATTTCTTTTGGATATTTCCCAATAATTTCAACACCAACACGTTCATCCCAATGCATTACTAACATTCCAATTGCCATTATTATGAACCTCCTGTGTTATCTGCGGGAGTTTCAAATTCCCCTGTTTCTTCTGGATTTTTCCATATATTTTCAAGGTTGTAATCCAAAATTGCCCATTCATCTTTAAATTGCTTTATTATTTCTTCTTCCATTGTTAAAGTCATGTTTTCTCTAAGTACCTCTTTGTCACCTGAAATCTGCTTTTCTAATTTATTAATTAACTTTACAAATGCAGGAATTTTGGAAACTTGGAATAATTTATATCCAGCTAAACTTCCAACTAAAATTAAAACAGCTCCTACAATAATTAAAAGATAAAAAGTGGGCATACCTTCAATCATTTCATCCATTTTTATTGATATTGATATATCTTTTTCGACAGTAGCATAATGATCTGCACTTATTACTAAAGTTCCTTGGAAATTCTTGTCTCGGAAGAAGGCATTTATTTCATTTTTGGAATAAGTTTTTGTTGCAGTATAGATCCCATCTCCATCTTCATCATAAAGGACTATAGTCTCTTTTCCATCTTCAAATGTAATGGTTACCGAGGCATTTAATAATGCGTTTCCAGTAGCTTCATCAATTAAGTTAACAGAAAATTCTAATTCTTGACCAGAAACTTTCACAATGCTGTTAGAACCTTCAAAATCTCCTCCCATCTCAAAACTTATGACTCGTTTTTCAACAGTAAGATAAATTAATGCTTGTCTTTGTTCATGATTGCTTTTCGTAAAGGTAACTATTATGTTATAATTTCCCTCAGTTAAATCTTGAGTGTTAAAATCAAGAATATAAGTGGTTCCATCACCAGAAGTTATCATCGGAATATTAGAACCAAATTCTCCAGTTTCAATTTTATTCCATGAATAATAACACTCTGCCTCAGTAATTTTTTCTCCATGATAAACATCAAAATATGTAAAACTGAATTGGTAGAAATCCGTTTCACTAATGTTTTTATTAATCAATAATAATTCTGATGTTAGTGATGTAGTAGAACTTTGAATAGTTGTTGGGATTTCCAAAACATTTAACTGAATAATTATTTCCGCCGTCGTATAATTTGTTAAACTAGCTGAAAATTTTAATAAATAAGTCCCTAATCTTACATTTTCAGACGTATTGATAAGAAAAGTATAATTAGTAAATCCTCCACCGCTTTGTTCAACCATCAATTCATGATTAGCAAACTCCCAATCTATAATTGCAGTTGCACCTGGTAAATCCTGTCCCAAATCTTCATATACAAGAGTAAAATCAAATTCAGTACCTAAATATACGTCTAATGTATCTATAATTTGGGTTGATCCATTATATAAGGATAATAAGGTCTCGATAGGAAGAATATCAATAGTCCAAATAAATGGCTCTGGATTATTTCCATAACCGGGTGTCTCAGCAAAAATCATGATTGTGAATGTGTTGTCATTAAATATAACTGGGATATTATCATCAATTGGGCTAATCATACATTCATATATTCCTGTTCCAATTTGTGTAAAAGATGTATTCAAATAAACAATATCTGAAGTTGAATTTTTCAAGGATAACCATAAAACTTCAGGATTAATTGAAAATTTATTGTCTTCAGTTTCATCATACGCTGTTATATTAACTGTTACATTTAGCGTCTCTATGTAATTTAAAGGATCCATGTAATTTGAACTTATTACTTCGATTTCTGTTGAATATTTGCTTGAATCTAACTCCACATTGTAAAATATGTCTTCAGAACTTGTTAATGAAAAGTTTTTCCACCAATATAGTTCACTCACAGATTCTGTACTTTCTTTAAAATATTGAAGCTCATTGAAATACTCAATTTCGATTGTATAATTTCCTTCAATAACTGAACCATTCTTTGCAATATACCAGAAATATACTCCATTTTCATCAGACGCTTCTCCATCTTGATTAGTTGTGAGGTTAACAAGAGATGAAGTAACGTTATTATAGATGTGAACTATTGCATTTTCAATTGGAATATCATAAGCATCCCATAATATTATTTTTCTTAGGAATAAGTCCACTTGAACTCTCTCCACAAATGTTTCTTGCAAAGTTACATTAATTATACCGTCATGTTGAGTTGCGTTATTAACGTAAATATGAAGTTTAAGACCAACTAATGGATCAGAATTGTTCCACAGTTGATATTCAAGATTAAAACTATTCCCATAATCATCAGCAAAAGTATTCATTAAGTATTGGTTATTATTTTGATCAACACCGTAGATTTCTACTTGATAAATATTTCCTGTACCTTTTGATATACCGATATTTGCCCAATTAATAATTTGATCCCCTGGATTATTTTCTGTAGAATTTTTTGCATAATAACTTACAATATGACGATAATTATTAGAACCCAAATCGGTTTGTTGTGTTGTTTCGTTAAAGAAATCCTCGTCAGTGGTGATTCCTTGCTGCGTAACTGAGTTTTCATAGATTTTTGTAGTTTCTGGACTGTAAAAAGTATTAATATAATCTATTGAATAATTATATTCGTTAGGTCCTGAAGATTTCTCAAACCAATAAAACGGACTCGTTCCGTCTAATGCTAAATTTTTACTTGAATTCACATTATCCCCTTGAGT
>JAUWPK010000085.1 GCA_030611625.1 Promethearchaeum sp.
AATGGAAAAAAGTGAAAAAAGTTTAAGATTAACCCAAATCTTGTCAAAAAGTCTTGTAAAACTGACTTATACAATTAAAAACATTAGAAAACTAAAGCAACATTTACGCAATCAAATTGTTTCGAAGTTTTCAGATGCAGAATTCCACCAAATATGGAAAATAATATCAAAAAAATTACCGAAAGAATGGTATTCTCAGAAAATTAAGGCTCAAGATATCATTGAATATGTAGTAAATGCTTGGAAAGCGGATTTAAATTCGAAAAATAGTCCAATACATGTGGAAAAACCGAAAATTTCAATTAAGGAACTCTTTCCAATGGATAAACTGGAAGAAATGGCAAAAAATGATCCACAAAGCAATTTGAATGAACCATTTATTATTGAAATTGTAGATGAAGATGAAATGCCTTTAGAAAAGATTCTCGAGGATCATATGATTGCAGAAGAATTTTATGAAGATATTATCGCATTTACTCTTAGTGATAGCACAACCGATGAATTCAATGTAGTCTTTAACAAATCTTATCATGATTTTCCGGCTTTGAAAGGATTACGGGGCATGGTTGATATCACTGGTGAACTGGTTTTGGGTTATTTTAATGCGATATGTACGATTAATCTTGAATCATCATTAAAAAGCAATCAAGGACACATAGAAATTACATCGGCTATAAATGGGATCACCCAAAATGAGTATACAGGAGATAAAAAAATAGGAAAGTTTCATGTTCAAAGAATTATCTCCCAACATTCACTCTCCCATTTAGGAAATTCACCTAGTTCGTTTACAAAAATCACAAATGTGACTGCTGAGGATTTAGATCAGTTTTATGTGAATCCTAATAAAGAATACACTCGATTTTGTCATACTTTGCGAGATCAATGGCCCATTCCTGTGGAATTAAAACCATTAGCATTTTGGGGTATTGGAATGATTGCAGCGACTCGCCAAGGGAAAGGGTATCTCATGAGTTCTATGCTCGTTTCTATAGTGGGACAAGAAATTACCACAGGTAGGAATCGGAAAAAAAAATTGGGTGTTTGTTATTTCGATTATAATGGTCAGTGGGAAACAGATGAGTATGGATTTTTTCAGGAACTGGATGAAGATCCTAGAGTCATCATTAAAGCTCAAAATATTGGCTTTGATTCCAGGCATGATTTTGTGGAATATTTATTCCGAAAATATAATTTATTTCAGTTAGGATTTCAAAAACAAAAGTTTGAACAAATAATTGCTTATTTGAGTAATCATATTACTTTAAAGATAATATATGATGATTTTATTGGGGAACTTACTGCAGCAATACAAACTGCTTATGAGCAATCTCCTGAAAAGAAAATTGAAAAAGCTATCAACCATATCGAAAATGAAGGTGGCTCTACCTTATGGGAGAAAAAAATTAAATCTTTTGCAGATAACCATAATCAAGCGTATTCTATAGTTGATAAAGCATTAGAAGCAGGAAAGTTAGTGATCATTGATTTAGGTGATATTTCACCTCCGTATAAACCGGGGATTGTCTACAAAGTGTTAAACCACTTGTTAACTCGAGCAAAAGATGCCTTTGTTAAGAATAATCATGAAGAGTATGTCTTTTCTACATTAGTAATATTGGATGAAGCCCATAATTATTGTCCAGAAGTGGGAAAAGGGAATAACTATCCGTATCAAAAAAAATGTAAATCCATTGTTAAATCAATTTCAGCAGATTCAGCAAAATATGGATTGGGAATTGGGATCATCACTCAAAGATATGCTTGGCTTTCTAAAGATATCTTAGCCAATATTCGGACTTTCTTCATAGGTCCATTAGGCGCCACAGAAAGTACGAATGAAATGGTTAAAACGATTTTAAAAGGAAAGGACGTATCTCGCCTAAGAAAATATCAGTTTTATGCATTAGGAGATGCCATACCTTGTGACGGGGAAATTGTCAAAGCTTTTTCACCTACCGAAATGAAAGAATACCTTCAGAAAAGGGGGAATTAATCAATGAACTATTTGAATATCAAATCTGCTCAGAATATTAAGGTAAATCAAATCCTCGCAGGTATGGCAGAAGTTTTTGTGGATGAAGCAAAATTTATTCAAAAACAAATGCCTGAAGCAAGGAAAATTCTAGCTCCCTTAATAATCCCATTACAATGTAAAGATACTTTCACTAGAATCGGTGCAGTTGATGGGTCCAATGCTACGGAAAATCTTGGATTAATCAACCGAAATTTATGTATCTATTCCGCTTCAGGAGTTGCGGGAAATTTGAAAGAAATTACACATAAATTTAATTTTTGTGTAATGGAATTAATCCCTAAACGACAATACCATTCATTATATCCTGCAATCCAACGGGATGTATTAGAACTGAAAACTATATTAAAATTTGTTAATTCGAATGAGAAAACAGAGATTATTTTAGGAGATGGCTCAGTTATTGGATTCTATTTGTGGATAGCAAGAATTCAAGAACATCTCCTCGATATGGAGAATATCTCCATAGTGCGAGATGTATTCTTAAAACATTTTGATAACTCCAACCCTTCTTGTTTATATAACCGCGTGCTCAAAGCAATCGCGAAAGAAAAGATTGTATATATACCTAAAGAATCGTCCAGTCAGACCTTTATCAATAAATATCTATCAACACTTTTTCCCAAGAATATCTATACGGAAATCCATGATTTACAACTCCTAAACCATGTATTAAAAAATGGGGAATATATTGGACCGATTCCTTTCAAAGATCTTCTCTCTGGAAATGTTAGATTGCAAAAAAGTCGTTTAATTGATAGTATCGATGTGGTATTCTTTAAACCTCATTACCGTGGTTCTCGAGTATTAAAAGTTCAAATTCATCGAAATCATCGAAATTCTCTGGAAAAGATTCTATCAACAATTTCTGCTCAATATAATGTGGAAGTGCAGGTTCCTTATTATTTAGCAAAAGCTCATTATCGCGCAAAAACACTTATACCAAAGATGGGAGATATCCAAGAACGAATTTATAGGATTGCAATTTCCCAAACAGAATCAATTAAGAAAAAAAGAATAATTCATGACACTTTTGAATTAAGTAGGTTATTATACTAACATTTTTAGATAAGGAAATGATATTATGAAGGATGTAGTAAAAAAATATTATATTACATGGAAAATCCCAATAATAATTGGGATAATGTCGCCTGTTAATTACTCTGAAGTAAAAAGAGGACGAGGACGGATAAAGAAATTTAAAGAAAATAGTGCTGAAATAGAATTATATAAAAAATCGATCAAGATTTCTTTTTACGTTGAATCTATTGATCCTTTGTCTGCTTTTTTAGAGATGAATTCAAGGTTACATAATTTATATTTAGTTCTTGAAGTTCGCTATGAGTGCAAGTCTGGGGGATTTAAACTTGCTAAAACAAATATCCCCAAAGAAATCATCAATTTAATGGATATTCCTAAGAGGGACCATGCACGAGATATTGATAAATTGGCAATATATGTTTAATTTCCTTTTTCCAACTCTATACATAAATAATTTCACGAATTTAAAGAACATCTTACGCTTACTTATTCCAGTTTCTTTGATTTTACTTTTCTTTTCCATTTTTTCCCTTTTTTATGTAATTAAAGAAAACAATGTGATTTTTATTTTAATTTAGAATCTTCGTCAAAAACCTGAATTTCTAATGTGTGGTTCATTGGATCCCTATAAAATGCATTATAAATTCGAAATTTCTCTGTATATGATGGTGGTTTAATACATTTAACATTTTTTGAAACAAGTTCACTGTGCCAAGCATCTACATTTTCTCTTGTATCTACTACAAGAGTTAAGCAAACCATTTCGGGATGTTCCAAGAAATCCGAATAATGAGAACAAAATCCCCAATATGCATTTTGATTTTTTTCTCCAATTCGATATATTATACAAGGACCTTGCTCTAAAGCTACAGTAAGGTGTAAAATATCTTCATAAAATGATCGAATTTTCTTTAAATCACTGCAGTGCAGAAAAGTTATAGGATAAGAAAATTTTTGGGGCATTTTTACGTAATAATTATTCCCCATCAGGAATAATAAATAAAACGTTATTTCCACGAACAAAAATTTCTTTAAATTTGTTTGTTTCTTCTTTTTTTATATATTCGGAAGCATCGGATAAAATTACATTCATAAAATTATCATATTCTTTAAGTGATCCTTTATATTCCGTACCGTCTTTTAACCGAATTAAGATTTTTGAGCCTAGTTTCTTTTGTAAAGCTCGAAGTGGGTTTCTTGAGTTATTATATGCCATTGCTTTTTTATTCTCCACAAGGGTTTTTTTATTTATTTTATTTAAATAAAGTATAGCATCCTTAAAAAAAATTTCAAGACGTGTAATTTAGCTTTTGGTAATTGAAAATGATGGAAAAAAAAGAGAGTAAAGAGAGTAAAGAGAGAATAGAGAAAAAAAAGAAGAAAAAAATAGAAATAATTGATAGTTACAATTCAAAAAGCTATACTGAAATATATGATAGAAGGTATAAATCGATTCAATTTGAGAAATTTGAGTCATTTTGGGGATCTACTAAAGAAAAAGCTATATTATTATTGGATTATGGTTGTGGAACTGGTCTATTATGGGATTTTTATAATTCAAAATATCAGATTATTGGGCATAATGAAAGGATCCGGTTCATAAGCATTGATATATCAAATGGCATGTTAAAAATATTTAAAAAGAAGATGAAAATTGTTGATAATTCTCCAAAATTGCATTTCAATGATGTTCATTTAGTTTGTTGTGATGGAGAACACTTGCCATTTCGCTCAAAACGCTTTGAATATATTTATGCAATTACAAGTCTTCAAAATTTATCCAATCTTGATCTTGGATTAAAAGAATTAGGAAGAGTTAAGGAAAAAAGTGCAATAATCGCAATTAGCTATCTGAAAAAAAAAATTTCCAAGGATTTACTTATAAAAACATTTGAAAAATCATTTGAGGGAGTTCATATAAAACTACTTAAAACCAAATCATCCGAAGACTGGGTATTCAAAATCTGTTAAAAGGAAAATTTTTAATCTATTACTTTACAAGTGCGCAGTACATCATCAATTTCAAAGGTTGTGTTGTAATTTTTGGTAAAAAATGTTTGTATGTTGACTAAATCTCGTTTTAAGTAGGAAAATGCATTGGGGTGGGTTGATTCTTCCCATTGTGGCCAATCTATGATCCGAATTTCATCTTCAGGATTAATTAATATATTAAATTCACAAAGATCACAATGAATCATATGAGCTTCTAAGAAAAAACGCTCGACTTGCATTAAAATTTCATTTAATACTTCTTTTGGGTCATCTAATTGTGGGATCGTGCTTAATTCCTGACCATCAATTAAACCCATTGCAACTATATGCCGATTTTGAGCGTATGGTTTAGGTGTATTTAATTTCAAAGGTTCGATTCTTTCTAAAGCAGCAAATTCACTTTCAGCAGAAAGCCTACTAACATATAACCAAGATATATGCCTTCGATTTTTTACATAATTGCGGAGTTTTCTAACTTGTCTAAAGCTTGTACGACCTATTCTATGAATTTTTAAAGCAATTTCAGTTCCATCGGGACTTTGACCAAAATATACATCCGATTCTTTACCTTTTCCAATGGGAGATCCTACCGCCTTTATTATTTCTTTTTCTCCTAAAGCATGAAGAGCGAGGATATCATACGATTCGAAGATTAATTGATAACCTATATAACCTAGTTGAGAACTTCGTTGTAAAAGTCCAAATTTATGGAGTCGATCCAAGCGGAATTGTGTTTCAGGACGGGGATATCGGCAATAAAAGCTAATTTGATCAACGGGAACATGAGAAAACCGACGACTTCCGAGTTCAATACCCACTAAAACCCTAATATCTTCCGGTTCAAGTTCCCTTACAAAATTTGCAGCCCTAAAAATTTGTGACATTATTTTTCCAAACCAAATTATTTCAAAAAAGGATTTTGTAATAAAAAAAATTAAAAAGATACTAAAAAATCATTCAATTTGGGTAACTTCTATCATTTTATCCCCTTGAACAAAGGAAGGGATTAAATTTAAACCATCAATTACTTGTGCAAAAACCGTATGAGCACCATCAAGATGAGACGTAGCTTTTCGAGTAAGTACTATGAAAAATTGACTTCCTCCAGTATCTTTCCCCGCATGTGCCATAGAGAGTGCACCAGCTTTATGAATCAATGGATTTCCTTTTGTTTCACATTTAATATTCCAACCAGGTCCGCCTGTTCCTGTTCCTTTTGGGCAACCTCCTTGAATAACAAAATCGGGAATTACTCGATGGAAAGTAAGACCGTTATAGAACTTTGAGTTAACCAATTTTAAGAAATTTGCGACAGTACCAGGTGCATGCTCTGGATAAAACTCTATCATTAGAGTTCCTTTTGTAGTTTCCATTTTTACTTTAGGATTTGGCATAATTAGACAACCTAATTTATAATAATTTATTAAAGGTCTAAAATGTTCTGATAGATTGAGCATTTTTGAAGAAATAAAAAAAAAATATTTGTTTTTTGATTTTATTGATTAATTTCCGCCAGAATGACTTGAAACTAGATCTAATTCCACCAAAGTGACGTTTTGTTCATTAATGTTTTGTTTGGTTGCGGATAAGTCCTTAAAAAGTTCTCCTTTTTGAACTGTTTTACCTGAATTAAATATTTGGTGATGTTCAAACAGTTGATTTAATTGATCGCTTTCTAAAGGTCTTCCAGTATTTCTTAACGTTGAAATTGCTTCAGAGAAGATTCTTGAGACTGTCATATTTGGATCAATAATTTTGACGAAAAATGGCTTATTACTAAGCGCCGTGTTAATTTTTACAACATAATTGGTATTTTCGGATGGCATAATTTAATCCCTCAGTTTTCTATTTTAAATACAAATTTAGAATATTAAAATTTATCTCATATTTTTTCTAAATTAAGTTTCTATTCGATCTCTGGTAACTTGATATTTAAATTTAAAGTAAGAAAATTTTTTAGGAATTTATTGAGGAGGTTTTTAAACGTTTCTAATGTTGATGATTGTATCTTTGAGAAATTTAACTTTTTCTTTGTTTTTTTCTTCAGCAAGAACTCCACCATCACAATTGGGACATCTAAAATTTAAATCCATTGCATCTATAAAAATATACCGCCCAGTGCAACTATTATTACATGTAAAAAAGAAGTTCTCATTTTCAAATCTCATTCGAATATCCAGTTGGTTCACAACATGATCTTTTCGTTCAGATAACAAATTTGGAAGATTACCAAAAGTTTCTTTCCAATAATAGATGTACCAACCTGATCTTTTATCCCGAACTCTTTGAAATTCTGTTAACTTATTTTCATTTAAAATATAAAGGATTTTTCGGACAATATTTAGTTTCACTACTGATAATTCAGCAATTCTTTCATCAGTCAGATCTTCATTTGTAGTTTCTATAAGAATTTTGGCAATTATAAGGGCTTCTTTTCCTCCAAAATCCACCAGCACTTTTTTTAACGTTGAATCGATTTCATTTTCAGAAATTTTAAGACCGCCTCTTATTGAAAAATAGTAATTAAAATAATATAAGATAGGTAAAAAATTTTCCGTAAATGAATAAATAAGCGACAACAACCTAGTTTAAAAATTTTTTTGGATAAAAACTTTAGGCGAAAAAAACTTTATCGAAACATACTTCAAAATATGTGATTGATAAATGAAACATTATTTGACGAAAATATTGGATAATCCAATGATAGAAAATCCCGTTAAAGAAGCGCCTGATGTGCATAAACATTTTACACGTTATTCAAAGGGTCTATTTAGCGGACCTGCAGTTAAAATTTCTCAAACCAAAGATAAAATTACCATTTGGTGTTCTCATGAATATGAAGATGCTGTTTTAAGAATTGCTTTAGCTTTAATTCCAGACGAAATAATAAATGTTACAGGTGCTATAGTAAGTTCTATTAATTTTATTCCTCTTATTGATAAAATTGGATTAGGAAAGGATTTTTACCCCTTGAAATCTAAAGGGAAAAGTGTTAATTATACCACTATGTTAAAAAGTGCAGTTTCTGTTGAAAAAAAATTAATTGAGATTCTTTCTGTTATGGGCACTCCTTATGTTTATTCCCTTCTGAATTTTACTTCTGAAGATCAGAAAATAATCTTGAAAATTAAAAAAAAACCTCCACGACCTAATTCAAAAAATCCTGAGGATTCTGCATTAGGAGCGAAGTTGAAATTTTGCATACTTAAAATTCCAAAAACAACTGAAACTTTGAAAGCGATAATTGATACTTTTGCACAAGATTTTGTTGATGAGATTCCAATAAAATGGAAATCCATTACAATTCAAAATACCTATGAAATTACAAATTTAATTTTTCCCGATAAAGAAGAGGGTTTATCATCTCGTAAATTTCGACTCAATACATTACGAGAAGGGAAACTTAAAAGGGTTGCAACCATAGATTCGACCGATTATACGAATTCCGTTGAATTTAAAGTATGATAAATTAGAACTATTAAAGAAAACTGAATTCTTATTTTTTCATTATTTTGTAAATGGATTTTTTTTTTTCTGTTATTTAATATAACAATAATTGTTTTTAGGATAACTTCATTTAATGAAACTATGAATGATACTATGGATCATCTAGGAGATATTCAAAATTTAATGCAACGTGTTGGAAAAGAAGACCCAACATGGATGAAATCGTTTCAAGGTTTTATGGGATCTACTAAAAAAGAAGGTGCCCTATCACCAAAAATAAAAGAAATAATTGGTATAGCAGTTTCGGTTAAGGCTCAATGTGAAAGGTGCATTGCTTGGCATGTAAAAGGAGCATTAGATCTCGGGGCTTCAAAAGAAGAAATTATTGAAGCTGCCCAGGTAGCTGTTGTTTTAGGCGGTGGGCCTTCGCTAATGTATATGAAAAACGTTTATGACTCTCTCGATGCTTTAACTCAATAATTTTTTTTTTTTTCCATTTCATTTCAATTCTATATAATTACAAGTCATTTGACTCAACAACTTTTTAAATTTTTTATCATTTTTCATAGACGATGTTATATCAGAATGCTTTGGAAAAATTTGGCACAAGTATTAAAAATTTCTTCATAAATTTAGACCCGATTGAAGCATGGGGTTGGGTTCTTATTGTTATAGGCGTGATATTTATATTTTTATTAATATTTTTTACAGAATATAAAAGGCCAGAACGAGATAGCATTAAATTCACAACTATTATCATCATATTAGCTTCAATATGCTTAGGATTGGGGATGCACATGATTCTCATTGCTTCAGGTTTATGGTAGGGCAATTTTAGAGGCTATTTAGACATTTTTCTTATTTCTCAGCGAAGTTTTAATCTAAAAGAGTATCTTTTTTATAGATACGAAATTATTTTACCTTGATTAAGAGATGCGAAAAAAGGAATCTACCTTTTTACGGGTCTTTTTCCAAAACTACCGGAACCCAAAAAATTCTAAGAATAAAATAAGAATTTTTCCACTAATGATCTTGATAATGACTGGTTTGTTAATAATGACAGATATGACATCACCCATAGCAATTACTGTAGAAAATCCAATTTTATTTCCAATTTCTTCAGACGTAACCCTAAAAGATAACATACGTGAAAATCAAACATTATTTTATCAAACTAATTATCAACAAACAGTGAGTCAAGCACTCTGTGAAAGTGAAGGAGACGAATTTGAAAGCCTTAAATATTATTTAACAAACGTTACTCAGGAGATAACTTTCGATTCAAATAATAACCTGCTAATTGTTCAAGAGAGGGTTGATGATATAGATTATGAATATAAAATAACATCAACAAGTAACATACCTGCAAGTATATTATTAGAATATCCATATGAAAATGGATGGCAGCATAATTACCCGAAAGAAGACTCTGAAATAACACTAAACACTCAAGAAATTTCTAATTTAGTAAGTCTGGATAATTCCTTGGTTTCAACTTATATATTTGAGGGAACTGAAGATTTGGAATATGGGGATTTAATTATTCCAACGCAAATCTTCAAAAATTCGAGTTCTTTTGAGATGATACAGGGTTCTGGGTGAGATTCAAAATTATATGAAACAACTTTAGAGAGCAAATACTACTTTCATGAAACTAGTGGTATACTCATTCGAATAGAAACAGTATGGCATCTGATAAACGTTCATGATCAGGCAATTTGGCAACATTGGAACATAGAAAAAAATCTTATTTCAGTTGATGGTGAAATTTTAGATTATACTTATGAGCCTCCAACTCCTCCTGGCCAAAATTCTGATGTTAATTGGACTCTTATCACTATTGGAATAGGTATAGGTGGAGTTGTTGTTGTTCTTTTGATACTTGGAATTAACCCTAAAAAAAATAAAAAATAAA
>JAUWPK010000324.1 GCA_030611625.1 Promethearchaeum sp.
AGGAAGAACTGATGAAGGAAGAAGAAGAACCGGTGAAGGAAGAAGAAGAACCGATGAAGGAAGAAGAAGAAGAACCGGTGAAGGAAGAAGAAGAAAATAAAAAAGATTTTGAAGATAAATTAGAAATTGCTGATTACAATCTACTATTACGACAAGCAAACCTTATTGAAAGTCGTTCTCCTAATGAAACTAAACAAATTCTAAAGAAATGTCTAATTATTATAACAAAAAATAGGGAAGAATTTATTGAAAAGAATCCCAAACGGTTGAAAGATGAAGAAATATTAGAAAAGAGAATTTAGGAGGCAAAATCATTATGGATGAATACAAAAAATTAAATAAATTCGATTTTACCCTTGAAGCTGTTTCTTCAACTTTGATTAACTTTGATAAAATTGAAAATCCCTCCAGATCGCTTAATTTCTTTATGGGTTTTGATGGATATATTGATTCACTATACAACATGGTAAAAAATCGAAAAAATGTAAAGGAATTTGAGATCTATGAATCAATGAAGGATTTCGGTCAAAAGATAGTTGACACTGCAGGAAGCTCAATATCAATTGAGAGAGCCTTTAAGAAAGAAATAGGAGGAGGTTTTGCTCCAAACATGGCTCGTGCTATCAGTAATATGGCTCCAATGGCTCATGTTGATTTATTTGGTGCTTTGGGATATCCAGATATCAACCCTATTTTTAAAAATCTTCCATCTAATGTAGGATTGCACTCAATTGGAACACCAGGGGAAACTTTAGCTCTTGAATTCTCAGATGGAAAAGTAATGTCACAAGATTTTGGTGGAATCTTTGAACTTGACTGGGAAACTGTAATTTTTCGAATAGGTGGAAGAGATAAGTTAATTTCTGCTTTCGAAAAAGCAGACGCAATTGGAAATGGCCATTGGAGTTTAATGCCTTTTATGAGTTCATATTTTAAACATTTTTTATCAGAAATTCTTCCAAATGTATCAAATCTTAAAAAAAAACTTTTCTTTTTGGATCCTGCAGATTTAACTAAGCGTTCAAAAGAGGATATTAAAGAACTACTTTTATTACTAAAAAAAATCAATGATTTAATACCTGTTGTCTTAAGTGTTAATGATCGCGAAGTTATGGATATTGCAAGGGTAGTAGATTTAGAAGAACAACTATCAATTGAAAAAAATAATCCTACTTCCTATTTATCTGCGGGAAAAAAAATTAATTCAAATTTAAATTTAAATTATTTAGTAATCCACGATCCTCATTTTGCAACTATTTCGGGAGTTGAACAATTAAAGAATTTTCATTATTGGATTACAGAAGGTTTCACTTCAAAACCTAAATATACTGTTGCTGCGGGAGATCATTTTAATGCAGGTTTATTAAACGCCCTTTTGTTGGGAATGAAACCTTCCGAGTCATGTGTTATTGCTAATGCCGCCACAGCAATTTTTGTAAGAACTGGACAATCTCCTTCTCCAATAGAATTAAAAAGGTTTATTTCCCACTATTTTGATTACATAAATCGTGATATTGATATTTTCGAGATTGATAATAATTGATAAAATATTGAATAAAAGAGAAAAAAAAATTAAGCAGATACAGTTATCATAACTGTATCTTCATAACCTTCGCTCGTAATTACTTGAACCCAGATAATATCACCATCTGTTAAACCGCCGGCGATTCCTAAAATATCTATATAATATAGAACAAGATTTCCGGATTCCCCACCGGTGATAATGCTGTCTACGATTAAATTTTGATCGACCTCATCATCGTTTATCGTAATATCACCACTATTCATGTCTAAGTATACAAAATCTCCAGATTCACCAATTTTTAACCTTATTCCATCAATTGTAGCGCTTGAGTTATGATCGATGGATAACATTAAATGAATTAAATCTTCACCTATTTTAGAATAGGTTTCAGGATAATTTCCGTATGTCATTACCACATCGGGGTCAATTATGCGGGTAATATTATTTGCAGTTGGTAATCTGGATGTTAAATTCACTTCGCTAAAAACATTAGGACTTGTTGTTGTAGTCACAACAACATTTAATGTATTAGTTAAATTTAATTTAAGACCATCAAACGAAACATCTATAAATGCAATATCATCATGATTAAGAGTCTTACTACCTATTGTGATGTTAATGTTAGCATCTTCAATTCCATATGTTTCTGTTCCATTCAATATTATATTCTCTAATTCAACAGGATCTAGACCAACATTTTTAACAACTAATCTCAAAGATTCATTAGTAAAAGCTGAAGTCATTGAATTTTCACTTGTTATTATAGAAATCATTGAAGATTGATTGCGAGGTACGAAAAAGGCATTATCAGAAGCGCAAGTGCCTTCATTTTGTCCTGTTATATAAATACTAACTGGGGTATTTCTTTCAACTATTGAAACATTTGCAAAGATTTCTATTTGATCTCCTGGATCTAAGAAATATTCTTCAGCTGTTCCGGATCCTACAATGAACTCATTAATTTGAACTCCATCTGCATATATATTTTGAAGTCCAATTGTTTCATTACCATCATTCCTAACCGTTAGCTTCAAACTTCCATCTTCATAGAGATATGATTGTGTGTCGTAATTCATATAATAATCATTGTTTGGAACTGTCATATTTTCATAAATCGAATAATTATAGAGGAAATTAGATTCAGGTAATATGTCTAAATCACCTGGCAAGATAGTTAATTTGAAATCTTCTCTATTGAATCCTAAAATGGTTTCTGCATTACCCCCTTCGGAAGTTTCGACTCGAATATAATAACTTTCATCAAAATCGAATGTAGAAGTTGTTCCTGTATTTTCAATATAAAATGATTCTGTTGCATTAGGACCAATTATCGAATTCGTATTGAGTATAGGATCCAATGGCATATATTCATCATTTATGTAAATATTTGAGAGTTTTTGCGGCTGGTTACCGAAATTCGTTACTGCAATTTTTGCATTTGATTCTGAGCCTGATAATTCTAACATTGAATTCACTCGGTCAATATCAATTTTTACATCATCCGGATCAACAACTTGAGTATCTCCAGTTCTATTGGTCAATGTATATGTACCTCCATTATCTTTAGGAACAGAAACTTGAAAGAGTAAATTGTAAATGTCATTTGCATCCCAATCCTTACCAGTATCAAACCAAACATATCTGCTTTCATTTGGTTTTATGGAATCTGCATGATTTTCAACTGTAAAATTGTTTGAACTACCTGATATATTCAATTTAGCCACAGAAAAATCGCGTTTTCCAGTATTAGTTATCAAAGCATTACCAATCCCATTTGTATCGATATGTTGGTTACTAACGCTAAATGAAGAATCCAATGGAGCATAATCAATTTTGAATAGTTTGACTAATTTATTTGATGAGAAATATGCTTCTTCAAAGAATTCTAACTCGTAAGCCCCATTAATTGTGGGGTATTCTTTCCAAAATTTACCATCATCATCTTTTTTACCTTCTTTTCCCGCTTCTTGATAACCTCCAATTTCAGCTGCTAACATTTGAATGGGATAAGAGTCATACTGTCCAATTCCAGAGGTAGATATAATTTCATCATGAAACATCAATTTTGCAATAGTACTATTAAACCAAGCTGGTTCATATAAACCCGATGTTTCATTGATATAATCTGCTTCATTAAAGATGGTATCTACTGGATTGTCTTCGCCACCATACCAATTATCTTTGGTCAAATCATCGTATAGTTCATATTTTGCAGTATTATCATTACAAATACGAACCATCCAAGGCCATTTTCCTTCATCTCCTCCGATTCCTTGTACCAAATGCCCAAAGAATACTAAGACATACTCTGCCTGGAGGTGACGGAAAACTTCTGCACTATAACGTTCTTCTGTTTGCATCATAGCCATTCCAGTTAATCCTATCCTTGTTTGATTCCAAGTACCGTTATCGTTAACAGATGTGACATTTCCAATTGCTGAGATCCAATAACCATAATCCC
>JAUWPK010000072.1 GCA_030611625.1 Promethearchaeum sp.
TGTCCCATGGAATGATCTTGAATCCAAATATTTTGTTAATCAAGATGATGCCGATATTTATTTAGTTTAATATTTGAAAAATGGAGATTTTAAAATGGCAATATTTTTGGATTCAGGATTTTTCATGGGCTTAATTCATAAAAAGGATAAAAATTATCAACGAGCAAATGAAATTTTATTAGAATTGAAAGACGGATTATATGGACCATTATATACCTCTAACTTCATAATGTCCGAATCAGCAACCCTAGTAGCAGTTAGGACAGACCAAAACCCAATAGCCTTGGAAAAAATTAAAGAATATTTTATAGGGGATCTTCAAATTGGAAAAAAGCTACTAAGTGATTCGAATATTGAGAAACTATCATGGGATCTTTTTATTAAATTAAATTCCCACCTAATAAAAAAAAATAAAAAAAAGAAGGGAGAGTCAGAAAAAAGAAGGAAATTATTCAGTTTTGTAGATTGTTCAAATATTGTTTTTTGTCAAGAAAGAAATATTATTAATATTGCTACTTTTGACGGGCATTTCAAAGGATTTATTAATACAATCTGCTGAAAATATATTGATTATCTTTAATCCAATCTATCTTCGCCTTGAACAAATTCTGTTTTTGAAATTTAAAAGTTTAATATGTCAAAAAGAATTAATTCGTTTTTTGATAAACTGGAAGGATTTTTGGACCATTAGGTAATAGGAGTATTCTTAATTTAGAGCCATATTTCTCAATGCATTCAGAAATCGCATCTTTAATATTTGGTGCACTTTTTAAGCCAATGTGGCCCAATTTTTCAGGTTCTATAGATGAAATAATATAAATATCTGCTTTAGACAAAATCCGTGTAAGGATCTGGGTCTGCCATTGATCAGTAGCATTTAGTTTACCTTCAAGGATTGATTTATGTATTTCGTTTGGTGCAAATTCTAAATTAATTTGCTTTTCAAAAGAAGGTAAACCAATTCCATCACGGCATTCATTCACGCTGATTATTGTTCCTCCTTTTTTAACAGCCATCTCACCAATTGCCATACTTTTTACAGCTTGATATAGATTTCGATCAAGGGGATATCCCCCATTTCCTGTAATAACAACATCGTAAAGCTCAGATATCGGGTGAAAACAAATTTTTTCTTGATATTGAACCAATTCATTATAAATTCGATGTGAACCTGAAAATATTTTAGATATTTGATGTTCTTGATTGATACATACATTTATCATGAAATCAGGTCGAATCTGTTTCATTTTAAGAATCTCATCAGCATCAGTGTATACAGGATTATTTTTTATAATTCCAAACCTTGCATTTGGAGATTTTATGTTCTCAGCTGAATGATTTGCTAAAATGGTTTCTTTTCCCGCAATTCCAGGGACTATTGCTTTTCTTCCACCGGAAAATCCTGCAAAGAAATGAGGTTCAACTAACCCGGTGATAATTTTAATCGAAGCTTCTAAATAGGTACTATTGATATAAATTGGTGTGTTCAGTGAAGTTTCTCCTAAATATTCAAGTGTTTGGTCGTCGTTAGCATCATGGTTGATAACATCATACCGAAAAAGAACCTCTTTTCCTACCATCTCCTTAATTTCATTAGGCAAGCATTTTCTATGCATTCCATTCGCAATAAGAATTTTAATATGTTCATCAAGAATATTTAATTTGTCAAAAAAAACCGTTAGAGCATCTAAAATAATTGAACTAGGTATGGGTCGGGTAGAATCTGATATAACAACACATATATTTCCATCTTTCCTTTTACTAAGGATTTCTTTAAGGGATTTGGATAATAAAGGATTAGAAAACGAATTTATCAAAGCTTGTTTTGGATTTTCTATAGGAGTTTCCTGTTTTGCTTGGATCTGATCTACTTTTAGTTTGTCAGACAGGTTAAACTCAATTCTTTCTTGTCCATATGCAATGCTATATTTCATAATTTAAATTAAGCTTTCATTGATAAAGATTTTTGGAAAGAAAAATAAAAAAAAAAAATGTCTTTTTTTTAAACAATTACTCCGATTTCTTAGCTTTTTGAGCCTCTATTTGTTCCTTTACTGCTTTTAAACTATCTTCAAGATATTTCACTTGATTTTCAAGGTTTTTTGTATATGCTTCTTCATCATATGTAACTGGGGCCGGATAAACCGGGGCATAATTTACAGGAGGATACGAATTCCATCCACGACCATATCCTTGACCTCGACCGTATCCACGTCCACCTCCACGGCCGCCTCCATAACCTCTTCCCGATCCCATTCCATTGTCAGTTATATAACCAGGAGTGGAATACCCGCTACAATATCCCAATCCTCTACCAGTTCTAGGACCAAATCCATTAGGTCCGCTTCTATCTCCACGGGGCATTATATTCACTTTTTTAGAAAGAAAATAATTCTTTTTCAATTATTACTAAGAAAGTTTTTCAATTTAAAGTTATGCATAATTATTCATAATTCAAATAATAAAAAATAATGAACAATATTTATTATATTAAAATCAAATGAGATTAATGAGAATTATTAATGCCTAATGCGGGAGTTAATAAATGGATATGTCCCAATTGTGGAAGAGATTTTTCGCGGAAAAACCAATTTCATAGTTGTGAATTGTTTTCGATAAAGGATCATTATTTCAAAAAAGGGACACCATTGTCAATTTAAATCTATAATCAATTCATTTGCCTATTTCAGAAATTTGGACCAATTTCGATAGAACCATTAAAAAATATTATAGCAATTAAAAAAATTCCCAATTTTGTTCCATTCAGATACAAAAAAAGGCTTTGAAAATCATATTTCGTCTATTTGCTTTTTTCACTAGTCTACGTTTTAAAGCTATGTCTCAACAAGACCAATGCATTACTACCAATTTAATATTCAAAAAATAAATGAAATTGATGAAGAATTAATCGATTGGATGTATCAAGCTTACATGGAAAATTGAGGTTAATATTCATTTTAATTTTTTCTCGAGTTCTTCCTTCCTTTTTTCCATAATACCTGAGATTTCTGCCATATCTTTATCTGCATATTTGTAAATTGGTAACCACAGTAATCCACTCCCAATTCCAAAGATGGCAATTGATAGTAATATTGCTCCCGATAAGGGCTTTGCTTCAAAGATTGAACCTTGCATGAAATCTACAAATGCTAACCCTACCCATGATCCGATAGCTCTTCCAAATGCATCAATAAATGAAGCCGCTGCAATCATAGTACCACGATGTTCTGGTAAATTAACATCTATCATTGATGAATAATGTAAAGCACCTACTGCCAATTCTAAATTCATTCCAATTCCTAAGATAATTCCCATTGCAGAAATACCTATCCCAAAACCTATGGGTGATGCTTGAATCGTTCCATTGAGAAATGTGAGATTTGAAGCATCTGGAATGAATAAAAAGGCTATAATTAAAAAAGGTAAATGTGCCCAGCCTAAGAACACCGCCAATTTTACGCGCCCAGTTGGTTGTCCATTTTTGACCATATTATCCCCTTTTTTTGGCCAGTAGAACATTCCTATTAATCCTCCTATAAGTACAGGTACTAAAAAGAGCATTAAATAAATTTTTGAAGATGTGTCGCTTAATTGACCAAATCCCATATCTATTGTTACCCAAATAACCAAAGAACCAACTATTAAACCGGAAAGAACGACATCAAAGAAGTTAATAACTAAAAAGAATGTAGTTTTTCGTTTCCAAATATATTTTAGATCAGAAAATTTGATGCTATAGAATTTTCCATATTCTACTTCATCATGTACTAAAATTCCTTCAAGCATTTTTTCTTTGGCAGCCCGTTTGGGTTCTTTAAGAAATATTACTAATATTAAACATCCTAAACCAATTAAAGCAAAGACTAAGAAAGGAGCTTGCCAAGAGGATCGAATAATTTCTAGTGAGTTCTGGTCTCTTATTGCTTGAATTTTCTCAATAAATTTAGTATCATTAACGTCAAGATCATATATAACTTTATTGAAAGCATCACAAAGAAGCGCACCAATTCCGACACCTACGAGGGATAAAGCACCCCAAATAGCGAAAGATAACCCTCTATCTTCACTTGAAAATAAATCTGCCAATAAACTTAATGCTATAGCCGAAACAGCTCCTGCAGCGGAGGAAGCAATAACTCTGAATAAAAACAATTGCCAAAATTGATTAGAGAAACTAACTAATATATCTCCAGTAAACCAAACCAATGTAGCAATAATTAGCAATTTTTTCCTTGGATATTTATCAGAAAGGAATCCGAACGTAATCATAGAAAACGCTTTAAAAATTTGCGAAACGGCTAATAATGCCCCAAATGCGACCATATGAGTTTCCAATTTAAAATCTGTAATAATAAGAACTTCATTTATGATTAAAGTGGCATCATCAGAGCTAACAATAATAATTAAGGGAAGAAATAGCAAAATGGATTTGTATTCAGTTAACAATTTCTCAAAAAAAGATATTATCTTTGAAAATGGTTTATTTCCAATTGGTTCCTCTTCGGTTGTTAGATTAATTTTTTCGTGTTGTTCTTCCATTTTTATTTACCTTCAATATATGAATATCTATCTGATTTTTTATAAATTAAATATTATACAATTTTTTTAAAAAGGAAAAACATAGAATATAATTATGATAGTCGAGAAGGATGTAAATGAAACTGTTCAATTGCTTTCCAAATTAATTCAAAACAAATGCGTTAATCCACCGGGAAATGAAATTGCAAACCTAAAAACTATTGAATCACATCTAAAATCAAAAGGAATTGAGTGTCAGATTTTTGAAAGCGCACCAAATCGTGGAAATTTACTGGCGCGCATAAATGGATCTAAAGAAGGTCCCAAAATAATGTTCGGGCCATCTCACGTTGATGTTGTTCCGATTTCAAATCCAGAAAAATGGTCTGTGGATCCTTTTGGCGGAATTGTAAAAGATGGTTTTGTTTGGGGTCGTGGAGCCATGGATATGTTATTTATAGTAGTAACTCAAGTTCAAGCTTTCGTAAAAATTTTCGAAGAAGGGATAGAAAAAGGAGAGTTAATACTTTTTATTGTTTCTGACGAAGAAGCCGGGGGTACTTATGGAGTTAAATGGATGATGGAAAACCATCCTGATCTTATTAAAACAGATTATAGTATTTCTGAAATGGGTGGTGCTTTTCTAGAGGATGGTAAGGTTGTATTTATGATCGGTGAAAAAGGAGGCGCTTGGAAAAGAATAAAATTTAAAGGAACTCCTGGGCATGGATCGATGCCTTATGGAAGTAACAATGCTGTCGTAAAAGCATCAAAAGCTATTCTTCGGATTCAAAATTATTGTGATAATAAAATCCCTCTAACTACAGAGTATTTAGGGTACTTAGCAGACGGTTTAGGAATGAGTAAAATCCAAAAATTTATGGTAACGACTAAATCTCTTCTATCGTTAACGTTGAAATTAATTGGGAAAAAGGATCCAGATACGGCCAAGATTATTCACAGTTTGAGTCGGATGACAATGTCTCCTAATATGGTAAAAGGAGGAATTAAAGCAAATATTATTGCTTCAAATGCTTCAATTGCTGTTGATATCCGAACACTTCCTGGACAAGATGAAGAATATGTATTAAAGCACTTGAAAAAAGCATTGGGTGATTTAGCAAAAGAAGCCGAAATTATCCAAATTGAAGAAGAAGATGGAGGAGTAAATTCCAAAGGAAACGCGAGCGAACCCGCATCTGAATTTGTATCATTACTAGAAAAATCAGTTAGTATGGAATTTCCTGGTTCAACATTGGTGCCCTTTTTAATGCCTGGTGTAACAGATATGAGGTATTTTAGAGAGAAAGGGGTTCAATCTTATGGCTTTTCTTTGTTGGATCCAAAAACCACAGCTAAAGATATGGCAAGCCTTCCCCATGGGATAGATGAAAGAATTCGTGTAAAAACTGTTGAACTTACCTTAAAAGTTTATTATAATTTAGCAAAGCTTGCATTCTAAATTTATATAAATATCAGAATATTAAAAAAAAAATTTCAAGAATTTTTTATTTCTTGTCCCAACCACTATTTTTTCTTAATTCTTTGATTTTTTGAGTTGCCATATTCTTTAGAGATACATAATCTGTTTTCTCGAGTCGATTTAGAGGTAGATCATTATATTCCAAAATAATTACTAAGGATGGTCTTTTATAGGCGGCCAACCCTTTAGCGGCTTTATTAACTTCATTCTCAGTTAAATTTTTACCCTTCTTCTTTTCTACAAAAGCCACAATTCCTTCACTAAATACTTCGTGTTCATGCCCAACCACACCTATATTTTCAACTTTATCTTTCAGGGCTGTCATTAGGAAGTTCTCCACTTCAGGAGGATAAACGTTAAATCCTTTGGGTTTAATCATCAACTTAGATCGACCAGCAAAATGCAAACCTTCATCATCATACGAGCCTAAATCACCTGTATAACACCAACCATCTTTGCTTATTGTCTTTTTAGTGTTTTCTTCATCAGATACATATCCTAAAAATACTTGTGGACCTGAGAAGCAAATTTCACCGATTTCACCTTTAGTTTTTTCTTTTCCCGCGGTAAAATCCTCATTCATGGGATCTCTAATAGAGATCGGAGTAATCGGCATTGCATATCCAATACCTTTTAGAATATCATCAACAGTTCCGTCAAGTGGAGTATAAGTACAGAATCCAGAAAGTTCAGTTAAACCATCACCAGAACCGAATTTTGGGGACATTAACTTC
This sequence comes from Promethearchaeum sp., assembly GCA_030611625.1. Classification (GTDB taxonomy): domain Archaea; phylum Asgardarchaeota; class Lokiarchaeia; order Sigyniarchaeales; family Promethearchaeaceae; genus Promethearchaeum. Next base: position 6,736 of record JAUWPK010000072.1, read on the forward strand.
ATCTTTTCCAAGAAAGGTCGTCCTACTGATTGCCCACCATATAACGCGAATTTTAAAGATGACAGGTTAAAGGTATTGTAATTGGGTAATCTCCATTCCAAGTTGAAGAGAGCAGGAATCTGACCAATGATAGTTACATGATATTTCTGAATAGATTCAAGAGATACATCTGGTTTGAAAATCTCCATAACCACTACTTTTCCTCCCATAAAAAAGGGAGTCATTAATTGTTCAGCTTGGCCACCTACGTGACTAGGGGGGAGGTTACATAACATAATGTCATTTTCTCCCATATTAAAACCAAGAGATACGCATAGATTTTGGGTTGTAATCCCTTGATGAGAAATTAATGCAGGTTTTGGATAACCGGTGGATCCAGTCGTGTAAATTACTTGACATCCATCAGTTTCTTGAATATTTTTGTGCATTTTTTTAAAATCTTCTAATAACTCCTTATGTTCACCATTTTTAATTTGGAGTGCTATATTGTGTGCGTCTTCAGCAAATTCCCAAGCTGAAATTATTTTCGCTGTTCCGATTTCCTCTATAACTTCATCAGGTTTGCTGAATTGAACAAAATATTCAATAAAATCAAGATTATCCCTAACAATTTCAGCTAATGCCGCGAAGTCAGCATAATCTGTATCACCTAAATGAAAATACATCTTTGCTTTTACTAATGTTAAACAGCGGATTACTTCAGTTGGTTTTAACCTGATATCTAGCGGAACATGAATCGCTCCTATCTTAAAACAAGCGTATTGTAGAAAAATATGTTCTGGTAAGAATGGTAATGATGTTGCAATGAAATCTCCTTTTTTAATTCCCATTGAAATTAATTTTAATGAAATAGAAGTTGCATTTTCATCAAACTCTTTCCATGTATATTCTTGCTTGGTTTCTACAGCATAAAATGCAATTTCATTCGGTTTTTCTTTAGCCCATTTTTCAATAACCTCATGAACAAGATGTCTATCAAAATAATCGTCTTCATACATCTTCCAAGTTACCATTGGAACGCCGTTTTTATATTCTGGTTTGATTACCATTATTTTATCAACTCCATTAAATCCTTTTTACGGGGTATATATGCTCCTGGAAATAAATCCTTCAACTCTTGCACACTTGGTTGCCTACCATATTCACATATTTCAAATGCTTCTGCTTTTGTTACTTTTCTGTCAGGATAACCTTTTTTCCATAACTTTCGATAATCTGTTAATATTCGCGAAAAGACAGCAATAATCATCATTTCTAAAACTTCAAGCCGATTTTGTATATCATAATCTTCCGGAATCATATCTTCTTGATTCATCGTCCATGGAATCCAATCCATCATCTGCGATTCATGATTAATTAAAGCTGCGGATTTTTGATTGTTAACATCCGAAACATCTAATAATACATTAGGCACAAACGCATACGGTTTTTGAAAATCATCATAGGCATAACAAATTATAGGCATTTTTCTTGAAGCAGGAACGGGAGTTTCGGGACAATAATGGGGAACAATCAGCATATAACTTGCGTCCATAACCAACTGGCCTGTATATCTATGATCTCGATGGTAAGATGTCGGTCTGTGTGTTATTACTAGGTCCGGATCATATTTACGAATAACATTTACCACTTTTTCAGTTTGTAGTCGATTTACATATACTTGACCGTCATTAACATTTAGTGATTCATATTCTGCCCCTATTGCTAGAGCTGAAGCCATAGCTTCTTTTTGGCGGATGGCTGCAAGTTCTATTGGATTTATCTTATAATGACCGATATTACCATTTGTGACTGAAACGAATTTAATTTTATGACCAAGAGCAGTTAGTTTTAAAGATAAACCTCCAGTTAAAAGGTCTGCATCATCTGGATGTGCACAAATCACCATAACTTTAAGGATCTTCTTTATATGTTTATCACGTGGATATATCCAAGGCGATTTTAATGGCCATAAATTTTTATCAAATTTCTTTTCGTCCATAATTATCTGTCGATTGTGAGGTTAAAAAAAATTATGATTATGGAATCTCAAAAATATTAATCTTTAAAATTGTATTTAGCGCGTAATTTCCTAACTTTTTGACCAAAATCAGTTTTCATATCTGGAAGAGTAAAATGAGGCTCAGGGGGGTTAACTATATTGAGATGGCTGATAAGACCAAGAATTCCCCTCATCAATATATTGATTTTTGGCTGTTTATCATGAAATGAAATCCTTCTATATCTTTCTACCATTTTCCAATTACCCAATTTTCTTTTTTTGAAATTATGTTTTTCTAATGGATAAAATAATTTTGCCCATTTAAGTAACCACATTTGACTTTTATGTTCAAAAAGTGCTTTGTCACTATGTTTTGCACTGTTAAAAGGCCATGAAAAATTACTTTTGGCCGTAGTATAGTAATATAGAGAGCGAATTTTTTTATTTAATTGATTTTGAAGTTTAGTTGTTATGAAATATAAGATTTTTCCAGAAGAAATATGATCGGCGTGCCAATAATAAGTAAAATATGGCTCAGGAGCGAAAATTATATCGGGTTTTAATTTATTTATCCAAGAAATTACTAAATCTACATTTTCTTTTGTGAACCGAATAAACCCATCAATGATATCCCCAAAATGTACGTGTTTATTGTCTATTCCATTAATTTTGGCCGCTCTTTTAAGTTCCTGAGTTCTTATTTTTGCTAAACGAGGACCTTTCCATTTGGGTTCAAATATGCCAAATTCTCCTCTGGTTAAGGATAGAATTTCGACATCCTTGTTTTGTTGTGTCAGATAATACATTAAATTTCCACAACTGAACTCTAAATCATCTGGGTGCGCGCAAATAAATAAATATTTCATTTTTCATCAAAATTAATTTATATAAAATTCGATAGAACTGCTAATAATTTTTGAATATTCATTTTATCTGAATTCTCTATTTTATCACCTTTATGAAGATGATAAGGTGATGTAGGAATTTCTGGATGATGAGGTGCTGAGTCCCATCTAATAATTAAATTATTATTTTCATCCATTAGTTGGTATCGATAGGTTGTTAAGCCTTTCTCTAAAGAATAATATTCAAATATTGCTAAAATCTTAGAATGAATTAAATTAATATTTATTTGGATAAATCCTTCAATATTTCCTATTCTTTCTCGAATTACATTAATATTTTCTACCAAAGGGTCATTAATTAGAAGATTCTTTATCCAATTAAGATATAACTTAATCGTTGAAGGATATCTCTTCATAACACTGCCTTTAATTGTTGTTTTTCCTTTTGTAATTTATCTAATAACTTTATAGAACTTTCCCAAACGAAATATTCTTCTTTATCTCCCAATCTTTCATTTTGATATTTATTTAGAAATTCTTCATTTGAAAGATTATATTTATCCATAAAATGATTTAGATCAATTTTTATTGATTTAATTTCATCTTTAATTGTTAACAATCGACCTTTAATTAAATCGATAATTTGCTGAGTAATTTGTTCTTTTGGATATTCTATATTTCCACTAATTATAATTTTTGACATATCTCTAATATATAATTAGTAAAAATATGGATATTAATCTAATCTAATTTCAAAATTTTTAAAATATTTTTCAGATTGAAAAAATCGGTTGGGTTAATTTTTAGTGTTTCTGCAATATGTGAGAAGTTTGGCTCGAAAACTTGGCAATAAGGAATTGATTCACCTTCATTTACAATACTAATGAATTCATGTGGAACATTTGCATTGATTTTTATGCTGATACCTTCTGTATACTCAATTGCAAAGTAATCATCCATACTTAAATTTTCAAGCATTTCTTTTGTTTTTTCAACCCTAACTTCTACCGATTTCCTATTTAATATTTTAATCTGTTTGGGTGAGAATTTTGGTAAAATTACGAACACTTTTCCACTTTTTTTACCGACTTGGTGGAGTTGTATTACCCATTCTGGAAATGGATGTGCTTCTAAAACGGAAGTTTCGTGTTTATAGACAAGTAAATCTCCTAACATTAAAAAACCTAGATGCTCGATACCATCGCGAATTGTAAATGATATTTTATTTTCTAGCATATTTGCTGGAGGGAAACCAATGTCAATTAGATGATTATAATCATTTTGTGCTTGTTCATAATGGTTTTCGTTGATTATTTGCATGATATTTCATTAATGAAATGTAACTTTATTAAAATATAAACTTTCAAATATAAATATGGAAAAAAAAAGTTACATTATACTTTTTATATCCCTTTATATTTTAAATGCAATTATTATATCTATCATTTTAGCACCAATTGATTTAGAAATCGTTATTTTCTGGTCTGAACAGAATATTTCAGGCTCATTCTTGGACAAAATCACAATTTTTATGAACCGATCAATGTTTGATGGTGATGGATTTGGAGGTCAAGATGTTTCCTATATATTTATGATTATATCTTTGATAATATATCCCATTTCATTTATTAAGCCTATAAAAGAGCGCATGAAATTAATGAGAATGTATTCCGGTTTTTTGATTGCAGTGGGATTATCTCAAACAATGGTAGTTAGAGGGTTCAAAGCGATGTTTGCTAGAGTGCGCCCTTACAAAGTAGTTGAAGATCTTTCTCTATATTCTCCCATGTGGACATTTGGGAAATATTCGTTAGATGATGCAATAA
>JAUWPK010000345.1 GCA_030611625.1 Promethearchaeum sp.
TATTAAGAATATGTCAGATGAAAGCACTGCAGATGAAATTATGTATGAAATACATTTTATCTCACAAGTTTTTAAAGGGCTTAAAGATGCTAAAGAAGGAAAAACATTGTCTACGGAAGAATTGCTCCAAATGGTAAAGAAATGGTCAAAATAAAGTGGACAGAAAGAGCAAGTTCTAACTAGGAAAATATTCACACTTTTATTGCAAAGGATTCTCCTTTTTTTGCAATAAAATTTATAGAATCTCTTATGGATTCTTCAAAAAGGTGGAACATTTTCTAAAATCGGTCGATGGTGGTGGAAGGATCATGAAATAGATCTTGTTGCATTTTCTCCCATATCAAAGAAAGATTATCTAATTGAATGCAAATGGAATGAAAAAGTAAATGCAAAGCGAATTGTTATGCAATTAGCAGGAAAAGGTCAATTTATCCAATATTCAGGTAAAATTAAATCAAAAGAACATACCTATATTGTGTTTGCCAAAAGTTTTTCACAAAAAATTAAAGAATTTGATGGGAAAAAAGTATATTGCTTTGATTTAAAGGAAATGGAGGAAAAATTATGGGAGGATTAAACACATGAATCCTATGATCGAAAAACTTGATTAGGTAGAGGATGCACTAATTTCTTGCACTTTTTTCACTTTTTTCAACAATTGATTTCTGAATAAATTGTTCTGGAGTGAAAATTGCAATATTTGGAATCCACTGAAAATGTTTTGAATTATTTGTAATAAGATCTAATTTTAGTGCTGCGCATTCAGTACCTATCATGAAATCACGAAAATGATGTTTAAAAGGTAGAGTAGATTTATTTTTTTTTGCAAATTTTAGTAATTTCGGAATATTTTTTGAGCTCCACTCAATGGAAATCGCTTTAAATTTGGAAATATCACTTTGAAAATCTTTCCAGGTAAATCCTCGCAAAATGTAATAATATCCGGTCTCGATTTGAACAATTGTAGGTATATAAATATCAAATTTAGAATGGTTGATTGTTAAATATGCGATAAAAGCGCGGTGGCGAAAAATATTTGTATCAAGAGCTATCTTGATTTGATCTGGTTTGTGTTTCAATTTAAGATCTCCATGGGTAAGTCATCTAATACTTTCATCGAAATCTTCATTATTCGACATTAGTTTCAAATCTAAAGCTTTTCGCTCAGGATCTTGTTTCCAAAGTTGTGTTAATGATTGTTTTAATATTTTTTGGACTTCTTCATTACTGGATTTTTTTTCGATTTTCGATGGTTTTTGAAAAAGAATTTTCTCATAAATTTCAAGAGCTTTTTTAATAATTTCACCTTGAGGTAAATCCAATAAAGCAGACAGCTTTTTTAGATGTTGTCGGGTTTTTAAATTTACAGCGACAGTTGAACGGGCAGACATATATTAAATAGGATCATTCAAGTATAAAAATCTATTTACATGTTTACATGTAATTATGATTATTATTATGAAAAATTTAAAAACAATCTTTTAAATCATCACCGAGAAGGAATTATTAAATTCTAACATATTTTCAATATTTGGGGGAATAACAAGATGACAGACTCGGGTAAAATTGAAATTTCATTTAAAGGGACAGATCTCCTAATACGCAATATTCCATTAAAAATCGTTTCACGTTTATTGACGAATATAAATTTTATCCAAGATTCACATGCAAAAGGAATTCGATGTAATCCAATTGATTTCTTGAGAATTTACGAAAAATTAAAAGAAAATCATATTCCTATTAAATTAAGATTTTCAACGGATTATTCTCTACCATGTACTTTACACCCAAAGTTTCAATTACGAGATTATCAGAAGAATGCAATGAAAGCTTGGCAGCATGCTGGGAGACAGGGAATGATTATTCTTCCAACTGGTGCAGGGAAATCGCATATTGGATTATTTGCAATTACCTTGATACAGAAACGAACGTTAATTGTAGTTCCTACAATAGAATTAATGGAACAATGGTATCAACGAATCTGCACAAGTTTTGAGCTGGATCCCAATAAATTTCCTTTAAAACAGTTATTTGGTCGATTTGGAGGAAATTATAAAGATATTAGGCCAATAACGATAACAACTTACAATTCGGGTTATTTATATCTAAAAAAATTCCAGAATTATTTTGGATTATTGATATTTGATGAGGTTCATCATTTAGCCGGAAAAAAATTCCGAAAAATTGCAGAAGGAACAATTACGCAGGCCCGAATGGGACTCACCGCAACACTACAAGAATTTGATGATATATATTCCATTCTTTCAAACATTGTAGGACCAATCATATACCAAGAATCAAGGGAAGTATTAACCGAATCGGGAAATTTAGCAGAATTCGAACATCGAAAGGTTCGTGTTAAACTACTCCCTGAAATATATAAAAATTATATAGATGAACAAATGATTTATAAAAACTATTTGAAAAAGTTTGGATTCCAACGCAATGCTTTTCGACAGATGATTTTTAGAGCAAACATGGACCCAGAAGCAAAACGAGCCATAATCGCATATAATCGTGCACGGAAAATTAGTTTTAATGCCGAAAACAAAATTAATGCAATCCAAAATTTGTTTTCTCAACATCCAAAGGATCGAATTTTATTATTTTGTGAAAATATTGAGTTTATTGAAAAAATATCTCAATATTTCTTAATCCCCACTTTAACAAGTCGAACTCCAACATCAGAAAGAAAAAAAATTATGCAACGTTTTCGAGAAGGACAGTATCGAATATTAGCTTCTGGAAAAGTATTAGATGAAGGAATTGATGTTCCCGAAGCAAACGTAGGAATTATAATAAGTGGAACGGGGACTAAACGTCAATTTATTCAGCGATTAGGAAGACTACTTCGACCTATGCGCGGTAAAAAGGCTTATCTTTATGAAATTATCACTTCAAAAACATCTGAAATCAGATTGGCATCAAAAAGATCGAGAAAATAAACTTAAATTTAAATTTAAACTTAAACTTAAGATAAAAACCAGGAGAACATTATGAATCCAGCGCTAATTGAAATTAAACGGGAGAAAAATGGTGATTATTTTCCTATTCCTTTAACAAAAGAAGAATTTCCTGAGCTTGAACATGGATTACAATCAGCAATTAATTTCCTAGAATCGAATATTGATAATATTTTTAATGACATGAAGGAAAATTTTCCAGAGAAAATTTGTTCTTCCATTAAATATACTCAAGCACTTAAAACCCTTTTACTCTCACAATTTTATCACGCGGGTATCCCTATTGATAATAAATTTTTTGATCCTAATAGAAGCCAATTAAGAATTCGTCTTTTTGATTTAGTAAATCAACGATGTGGCGGTTATTGCCTTCCCGAGCAACATCAAGAAGTATTTTATAATCTAAGTCAAAATTTAGATATATCTTCTTCATCTTCTTCTTCTTCAGACTTAGACAAAAAAATTT
>JAUWPK010000333.1 GCA_030611625.1 Promethearchaeum sp.
ACTATCTGGATGAAGATCCCGATATTATTGAACAAAAAGTCCTAAAACTTTACTCAGAATTATCAAAAACCCATGGAAATGATTTTACATTTCAAGGTTTAAACTTATTCTTTATTTTCAGGCACAAAATAATATATTTTCTAAGTTTCTTATTATTCTTTCAAAATTCATTCTCAAATTTTATAAAACGAGAGAAAATAACGAAAGTTTTGTATTTGGGGCTTTCTGATGTTTCAAAAAATATCTTTATGGATATCTGTAGAAAAAACAATATTGAGTATCAGAAATTTCATTCTTATCAGTTAAGTGAAGCAAATCTTACATCTATTTTGCATCATAAATCTTTATATTATATTTTAATTCCTCTTCTATTAAACACACGAAGAACTTTAAAAAAACTCTATTTTAAATTTAAGAACAGAAAATATAAGCTTGAAAATAATTTACCATTAGAAAATTCAGCACAAAAAAAAATTGTATTTCTTTTGTTTTCTTTAAATCATTGGGTAATGATAAAACCAATTTTTGAATTATTAAATAAAAATACTGATATTGAATTGTATGCATTAAATATGTCATCTCCTTTGGTGAATAACATATTTAGAAACAAATTAGAATCCTATAATATTAAATCCATAAATATTGAATATTTACCTAAAAAATTAAATATTAGATGTTCAGAATACAAAAAATACAATAGCTTTATAAAAGGATTGATAAACAAATTTAAGAAAATCCCCTTATCGGAGACTTTTTCTCCTACTTTCTTTGAAGACAACTCCAACATTGTTAAATTTGGTCTTTTTACGATATTCAGAAGATTTGAATTTTTAAAATTAAATCATTCTTTCCGTTATGCAAATGAACTAATTCAGCCTGATTTATGTGTTTTTCTAAATGATCTGCATGAATTCGGTAGAATTTTCTACGATTCATGTCAAAAAAATCAAACACCTGCAATTTATATCCCTCATGCATTTGTGGGAGGTGCTCCTTATGGACCTCTCTTTATGGAATATGCATTATTGACTGGAAAAATGGAAAAAGAATATTACAATTCAAGGACTGGTAGTGCGAATAAAAAATTAATAATAAAATTAACCGGAAAACCAAAACTGGATGAAATTCATCAATATTTAAAAGATAATGGGGACGATGAAGGATTTAAGAAGAAAATTAGGCAAAAACTGGGCTTTTCTAACAAATCTAAAATTGTGTTATTAGTTACAAGCCCCTACAATAATAATCTTAAAGAGCTGATTATTAAATCCACAATCAATGCAATAGAAAAGCACGATGATATTAAATTGATTATAAAACTTCACCCTCGTGAAAATTCAGATGAATTACATAAATCTATTGCGCGAAAATCCAATATGGGTGATAGAATCATCATATTAAAGCATAAAGACATGTCTCTCTTCGATCTAATAAACATTTCAGATATAATCATAGGTGGTTATTCAGGGGCTCTAGTTGAAGCAGTTTTTTTTGACAAGGAAATTGTCTGTCTTAATTTTTCTCCAATGGCTTCTAATTATGGTGATATTTACCAGTTATCAAAATACAATGCATCATTGTTCGTAAAAAACCCACAGAACCTGCAAATAAAAATCGATGCTTTAATAAAGCACAAGATTGACCTAAAAGAAGAAAGAGAAAAATATAGGAATGATTGCTATAAAAACTTTGATGGTAAATCCAGCAATCGAATTTACAAAGAAATTTTCGAGATAATTAAATTTCAGAATTTGCGTTAAACTGTTTATTTCTAAAGGGATCATTATTCTTTTTGAAGAAATCCTTTAAAAGAGGCATAATTTTATCTCTATCCGATAAAATTGGGTTTTTAATTTTCCAATTAATTCCAATATTTGGGTCATTCCACCGAATTCCACTCTCTAATTTTGGATCATAATAAGATGTTACTTTATATTCGATTTCTGCAAAATCTGAAAGCACAGAAAATCCGTGAGCAAATCCGATAGGAATTAATATTTGACGAAAGTTTTTATCTGTTAATTCAATTCCAATCCATTTTTTAAAATTCAGGGATTTCTCCCTTATATCAACCACTACATCCCAAATTTGCCCCTTTGTGCATCTAACTAATTTCACCTGCCCTGGAAAGGTTTGAAAATGCAAACCACGAACTGTATTTTTTACTGATTTTGAATGGTTATCCTGAATAAAATTCCAAGAAAATCCTAAATCCTTATATTTCTTAAATGAGTATGTCTCTAGGAAAAAACCCCGGTCATCTTGGAATACATCGGGTTCAATTATCCACACTTCAGGAAATAATGTAGGAATCTTTTTCATGAGCTCTAAGCAACTCGATATTATTTCTTTTCATTTTTTGATCTAATAAAATTACTCGATCTCAGTAAAGTTTCGAATTTTCCCGCATCTGACCAGAAACCTCTAAGAAAAACGGCTTTAACCTTCCCATCTTTTACATAAAGATTATTAACATCGGTTATTTCTAATTCACCCCTGTTTGAATATCCGATTTTATCAATTACATTCTGAATCCTATCAAAAATATCCTTTCGATAAAAATATAAGCCAGTTACGCAGTAATTACTCTTTGGTTGTTCTGGTTTTTCTTCTATTGATAAAATTTTACCGTTATCTTCAACTTCTGCAACTCCAAAACGTTTGGGATCAGGGACTTCTTTTAAGAAAAGATAGCAATCATTGTTGTTATCTGATTCAAATTCCTTTAGTTCCTTTTCAAAGGTGTCCTCAAAAATATTATCTCCCAGAATAACAGCTACATCACATCCCTTTACAACAGGAGCTGTTAAACCGAGAGCTTCTGCAATGCCTCCAGCACCTTTTTGATAAACATACATTAATTTTACCCCAAAATCGGAACCATCTCCCAATAAACGCACAAAATCTCCAACACTTTCTCCCCCTAAAACAATAACAATTTCCTCAATGCCCGAATTTTTTAAAGTTTTTAATACTTTGAAAATCATCGGTTCATCATACACAGGTAATAAATGTTTATTGGTTACCTTCGTTAAGGGAAACATCCTGGAACCCGTTCCTCCTGCTAATATAACACCTTTCATAATTATTCACTCTTTAATATTAGTTATTTTTTAATAGAATATTATTATCTATAACATTAATGATTTTGTTAAATTAATTTATATATTTGCTGTTTTTGCTTTTTTCCTTTAAGTATTGAAAACTTTGATCTATATTTTTAAATCTATATTTTCCAAGACTTTGAATCTTCGATGTATTTAGTGAAGAATTATTAGGACGTTTCGCTTTTTGAGAGAAAAAATCAATTTGTTTTAATAATTTCGGATTAAAATCAAAATTTTTAATCAGTTTTGAAATAAAGTCAAACCTTGAAATTGGCTCAGGACCGCAAGTATGATAGATCTCTGTTTGAGTAAAATCAGAAATTTGATACAAAAATTCAGCCAAATCATCCACAAGTGTTGGTGTGGTAATTTGCCCTTTAATAATCTTTAGATCTTTATTCTGTGAAAGATTTTCGTATGCCCATGAGAAAAAATTATGTCTTTGATCAACCTCCGGCCATCCGAATAGAACGCTTGTTCTGCAAATTAACGCTGGAATTTTCTGTGTTAAGATATTGTTCTCCCCTTCAAGTTTAGTTTTTCCATAAATACTAATGGGCTTTGGAATATCTCTTTCATTATAATTCCCTTTTTCCCCATCAAAAATAAAA
>JAUWPK010000053.1 GCA_030611625.1 Promethearchaeum sp.
TCAATGGAAGTATCTGTATATTCAAAAAAACTTGGTGCTTGGCTGGAAATGGGAGGAAGTGGTATATTTAGACCAGAAGTTACCTATGCTTGGGGAGTTAAAGATCCTGTAAGAGTATTGGCTTGGGGATTAGGATTAGAAAGATTAGCACAGATAAAGCTTAAGCTTGGTGACATTAGGGATCTATATCAAAGCCCAATAAAGTGGTTAAGGGAGGCTCCATATTAAAATGCCATCATTATCTTTAAAATTGGATCGATTGGAAAAACTTGTAGGAAAAGAATTGAAAATCGATGATTTAGAATATGATTTACAGTGGATTGGATTGGATGTTGATGATGTAAATAAGGAAGAAAACGAGATTAAAATCGAATACGATCCTAACCGCCCTGATTATTCTAGTCCGGAAGGAATTGCACGAAGTCTTAAGGGATTTTATGAATTAGAAATCGGTTTACCTGAATTTCAAATTAAAGAAGGAACAGAAAAAATAAGCGTAGATCCAAAGGTTCGGGATATAAGACCTTTTGTTGTAGGGGCTATTGTCCGTAATATTGATTTAGATGAAGATCAAGTAGGAACTTTAATGAATATTCAAGAAGCTTTACATTGGGCATTAGGAAGAGATAGAAAGAAAGTTGCAATTGGAATACATGATTATGATCAAGTAAAAGGACCTTACATTTATACAACAGTTAAACCCGATGGCGTAAAATTCCGCCCACTGCATATGGAGGCTTACGAAATGACTCCCAAAGAAATTTTAGAAGAGCACGAAATGGGAATAAGATATGCCCATCTATTAAAAGATGCAGAAGAATATCCAATAATTTATGATGCTGAGGGAAAGGTCGTATCGCTTCCACCTATAATTAACGGTACTTATACAACTGTAACAGATAAAACTAAAAACCTTCTTTTAGATCTAACAGGAACTGACTTCAATGCAGTTAATTACTCATTAAATATTATCGCAACAACTTTTGCAGATATGGGAGCAAAACTCGAAACATTAAATGTTATTTATGATGATAAACCAGATGAGATATTAAAAGTTCCGGACTTCTCGCCGCAAACGATGGAAGTTCATATAGATTACATTAATTCATATTTGGGATTAAAATTATCCGCCATTGATATAATTAAGTGTTTGAAAAAAGTTCGCTTGGATGCTTCTAAAACCAAAGATAAAAATAAATTGAAAGTAAAGATTCCAGCTTATCGTTGTGATTTCATGCATGAAGTGGACATAGTTGAAGAAGTCGCTATTGGATATGGCTATCAGAACTTAACCCCTGTCGTTAAAGAAGGAGGATTTGGGAAATATCATCCAGCGGAAGTGTTTGCAAATAAATCTCGTAGTATTATGATTGGAGCAGGATATCTTGAAATGGTAAATTCTACTTTATCTTCTCAAAAAGACTATGAGAATCTTGGACTTGAATTTAATGAAAAGGAACAGATTGTGCTTTTAAACCCCGTTTCGGAACTATTTAATACAACACGCGCAAATTTACTCGTTGGCTTAATGAAAAATCTCGCACTTAACCGTTCAGCTGAAAAGCCATTCCGATTATTTGAAGTAGGTGATATTCTTCTACTGGATAAGAATAAAGATATTGGAACAAGGAGAGAATTACATTTGGGAGCAATTACACTTTCAGAATCAAGCGATTTCTCAGAAATTAAATCACTTCTTGATCACTATTTCCGTACATTAGGATTACTGGATAAAATTGAAATTAAACCTATTTCTAATCCAACTTTTGTAAAAGGTCGAACTGGACAAATGTATTATGGAAAAAAGAAAATTGGGTTAATTGGTGAGATTTACCCTCAAGTGATTCTCAATTTCGGATTAAGTTACCCAGTCGCTGCATTTGAAATCAATTTGATGCCATTTTTCAAAGACCATGAAGAATAAACCAAATTAAAAAAGAACAAAAAACTATAAATTTAGTATTTTTTTTATATACAATATTATTTCGGAATTTCCCTTTTCAGCCAAATCTAATAGCTGATTTAATTCTTTTCTCGTAAAATTTCCTTTACCGCCTTCAGCTGTTCCTTGAACTTCTATAAATTTTCCATCTTCTGAACTAATAATATTCATGTCAACTTCCGCCTGGCTATCCTCTTTAAATGGAAGATCCAACATTGGAATTCCTTTGACAATACCCACAGAGATAGCAGATATGACGTTGAATGAAGGCATTTTTAAAATAATACCATTTTCAACTGCTTTTTGTATTCCATCATAAGCAGCGACAAATGAACCAACTATTGAGGCACATCGAGTACCACCATCTGCCTGAATTACATCAGCATCAATTTTAACAGATACTTCCCCGATAGCATCAATATCAAATGCTGCGCGAATACTTCTACCAATTAAACGCTGAATTTCCATGCTTCTGCCAGGTATTCTTCGTGTTCTGTCTCTATTGCGACGTCTATCGGTTGCTCTTGGCAACATATCATATTCTGCCGTAATCCAACCTTTCCCAGAGTTTTTAAGAAATCTTGGAACTGAATCTTCGACACTGGCAGTAATAATTACTTTAGTTTCACCAATTTCCACGAGGACACTTCCCTCGGGCCATTTAAGATAATTTCGAGTAATTTTTAATGGTCTTATTTCGTCATAAGCGCGACCATCTTCCCTAATTGATGTTTCACTCATAATAATGCAGTTAGTGGTTGTTCAAATTTCAATTTTTCTACAAACTTCTATGATTACCTTCCAAATCTTGCCTATATCCTCTTTACTGACTATTTTACTCTGATTCTCAATATTTTCGTAAACGTTTTTTTCACGTTCTTCTTGAATTACAGCAATTTTATTCTTCTTTTTTAAGCCTCCAATTAATTTTGCTAAAGTAGCGCGTTCGTTTATTAAGATTACAAGTTTACTATCGATTTCATCGATTTTTCTTCTTAGATCAATAATATTTTCCATATTCTAAATCACCTACATAATGTTTATTGCAAGGAAAAATAAATGTTATTTAATGGAAATTGAAGTTTCTGAATTGGACCTAATCCGTATAGTGAGAAAAGATCCTTCCGTAATTAAATTGTATTCTATGGATCCTAAAACTGAAATTTATATCAAGAAATTGGGAATGGAAGGATTGAATCTTATCAAGAAAGAATTCCCAGATTTTTTACCTTCAAATTTACAAAGTGTTTATAGTATTAATATAATTTCAAGTAAAATGATGTCTTCTTCAGGATATAAAAAAATACGCTTTTATATTTCCGTAGAAGGTAAAATACTTAAGAGAATTGAGAGTTAAATTTATCTCTTGCGGAGAAATTTTCTATAATTTTTCTCCGCCGGTGAAACTTTATTTTATAAGACTTCGAATAATATATAATTATTATAAGATCAGAGTTAAAGATCAGAGTTGATATCAAAAATGGATGCGTATGACTTAACTATTGAAGATATTTTCGAGCAATTAAAAACAAGTAGAGAAGAAGGTTTAACAGAGGAACAAGCCCAAAACATTCGAAAAACTACGGGCAACAATGTATTACCAAAAAAGAAAGTCAATTTTTATCAGAAATACATTAAACCATCTTTTAACTTAATGATTATTATTCTTTTGATTGCCGCCTTTATTCAGTTATATATTGCATATAAGTTAGGAACGGCTGTAGATTATGTTTCTCCTATAATAATCTTTGTAATTCTGGGAATTAATATACTTATAGCTATGATTCAGCAACGGAAAGTGGAGAAGACTCTTGAAGCTTTAGAACAACTAACATCATTTAAAGCTAATGTCTTGCGAACTGGAGCAACAATGGAAATTGAACCTAAAGAAATTGTTCCGGGTGATATTTTAGTTTTAAAGCAAGGAGACTTCATCGCAGCAGACGCACGCTTATTCCAAGAAAATGATATAACAATTAATGAATCAAATCTAACAGGGGAACCGACTGCAGTTGAGAAAATAGCAGATCGAATTGAAGGTTCCAACTTACCGATTCAAGATCAAAAAAATATGTTATTTAGTTCAACATTTGTTACATCAGGAAATGGTCGTGCGATTGTTACTGCGACTGGAACAGAAACAGAAATCGGGATAATTTCCAAAGGAATTGCTCAAAAAGAACATAGGGAAATCCCACTAAACAAAGCAATGAATAAAATGGCAACCAATTTTGGTCTAATTGTCTTAGGGGTAATTATTGTGATTTTCCTATATCATTTTTTCATAACTGGAATTGACGATTACGTTGGAGAAGCGCAATGGTTAGTTAGTTTGGCAGTAGCCGCTATACCTTTTAATTTTCCTATTATTACAACTATTATTTTATTAAATGGGGTTCTAAAACTTGGTAAAAAACAAGCAATTGTTCGACATTTGAATGCAATCGAAACCATGGGAAGATTGAATTTCATTTGTTCGGATAAAACCGGAACACTTACACAAAATCAAATGACGGTTCAAAAAATATTCATTGATAATAAAATCTTAGAAATAACTGGCGTGGGTTATAAAAATAACGGAGATATATTATATAACGAGCAAAAATATAATGTAGAACAAGATAATAATTTAAAAAGTCTTATTTTTAATGGAATCGTAAATAATAATGCTGATTTTCGTGAAGAGACAGTATCCCTTAAAAAGGGCTCAACTCAGATAATAAAAGTCTTAGGTATGCCTACAGAAGGTTCTTTACTAACACTTGGCCAAAAAGCAGGATTTGATTATTCTAAGATTAGATCTTCTTATGATGTAATAAGAGAATTGAGTTTCACTTCAGAAAGAAAAATTATGTCTAAAATTGTAAAGAATGAAGGGAATTACTTATGTTTTTCAAAGGGGGCTCCTGAAAGAATACTAAAATTGTGTGATTACATCTTTTTAGAAAATAACCTAATTCCCATTACTGAAGAATTAAAATCTGATATAATTCAAAAAATGGAGGAAATTGCAGGTAAAGGTTATCGAACATTAGGTTTTGCCCAAAAATCTCTATCATCAGATATAACTACGAATATTGATAATTTAGGAAATGAAGAAATAGAAAATCATTTGGTTTTTATTGGATTTGTAGCAGTTTTAGATCCACCTCGAAGCGGTGTTAAAAGAGCTATTGAAATTTGTCAAGGAGCGGGCATCTCCACCGCAATGATTACTGGTGATCATTCTTTAACTGCAAAATCAATTGCTAAAGATTTGAATATTTTTAAATTGGGTGATTATTCAGGAAGTGGAAATGAAATAAAGACCATGACCTCCGATAAGATTGCACAGACGAGAGTTTTTTCCCGCGTTGCTCCTGAAGATAAAGAATTAATCGTAAAAGCACTTCAACAAGAAGGATATATAGTAGCAATGACAGGTGATGGTGTTAATGATGCTCTTGCTTTAGAAAATGCAGATGTAGGTATAGCAATGGGAATTTCTGGAACAGATGTAGCTAAAAATGCCGCAGATCTGATCTTAACTGATGATAGCTTTTCAACCATTGAAACTGCAATTTTTCATGGTAGAGGGCTTTTTGGTAATATTCGGTCAAATATTGTATTCTTATTAGTATGTCTCTTTTCTGAATTAATTATTCTAAGTACTGTTGCTTTATTCTTGAATCATCAAATATTTAATCCGCTACAACTTGTAATTTTATATGGTTCTATTCATTTCTTCCCTCCATTTGGTTTGATGTTTGATAAATATGATGAAAGAATCATGAAAAACCCACCTAAAGATGCAAAAGAGCCATTAATTAGTAAAAAATATATGCTTATGATGATTCTTCAAATTGCAACTATTGTAATAGTCATTATCACGCTTTGGTTAATGATAATGTATGATAAAATTCCTATTTTTGATGAGAATTATATAGATCCAAGATTTCTTAATCCTTGGAGCGGTAATGAAAACATTGGTTATGTTTTCGAACGTAGACCTGAACCTTATAGTTTTTCAGGCGGAGAAAATATAGATAAATTGATAGAGTGGAAAGCTCAAACTGTTTGTTTAATAACATTAATATTTTCAGAAATCTGGATGGCGTTTGAAGCAAGATCAATAAAAGTAGGCATATTCAAAGGGCCTAAAAATATTGCCCTGTATATTTTAATAACATTGGTGTTTGCAATTCTTTTCTTGATTACAATCTGGGATGTGGCTCAAATGTATCTGGTAATCATAACATTATCCTGGAAAGATTGGTTGATTGCGTTTGGTGCATCATTAATTGTTCTTATTGTATCTGAAATTTATAAAAAGATTTAATAGATTTTCCTTTTTTTTAATTTCCTTTCTTTCTTTTCTTATTTTAAAGTAGAGATAAATTAATTAGCCCGAATTTTATTAAATTATTATATATGACTGAACATTTTAGAAATTCATCATTTTCCATTGAAGAATCAATTCTAATTAGGAATTTTGGTCAAAAAAGATTACAAAAAATTAAAGATGAAATGAGACAATTATTAAAAAATCCAAAGATAAAGACCTTTTCCGTAGCAAAAACATTAGAAAAAATTGCTCTTCTTCTAGTTGATGAGAATAGGGAAATTAGGAAAAAAACGGTAAATTTTTTTGAAGAACTCGATCCTGAAAGTTTCAAATTGCATACAACCGAGGGTAATATTATAGCGCTCCTACCAGAATACCTTAAATTAAAAGTACTTGAAGAACTTCTAAACAAAGTCAACGTTCCTAATAGAGAAATCAAATACAAAATATTTGGAATATTTTGGTTAGGAATACTTGCATATAAGCCTGCTTTTCCATTTTTAATCCAATCTCTCTCAAATCCCAATAAAAATATTGCCCGATCAGCAATTGTAGCTTTAGGTATTTTTGGAGATACAAATGCTATTGATCTTTTAACCCCTTTTCTATATGAAACAAAAAGAATTCAAATTAGAAATAAAGCCATTGAATCGATAGGTAGTCTTGGTGGTAATGATGGTTTGTCAGCTTTAATTCATCAACTTTTTTTAAAAGGAGATGTAAATCCACCGTATTTAGAAACTCATATCATGACCTTTGGGGGAAGGATAATGAACTTTCTCTCAATGGAAATTGAAAATGAATCGAAACTACATCGTAAAAAACTATTAATGGGATTTTTAAGAAAGGTTAGCGAACAATATCAAGTTGAAATATCCCAAAATTTTAAGATTCTACTTTAATTTTAGTTATTTGAAAAATTGAGAGAAAAATGGCTCATCCTAAAATTAAAAAGGAAAATCTTTTATTTATATTCATGATATTTTGCTTTCTTATTGGAATACTGATTTTTACCTTTAATCGGTACAATTCACTGTTTTTTATGATTTGTTCTCAAGTATATTTTATTATTTTTGGAACTATCACCCTATTTTATACAATCAAGTCTCGAAATTCTCCGAAGAAAAAACAAATATCTGGTTATTTAATAAACGAAATACTTGTTGCAATTGGGTTTTTTATCTTAGCGATTATATATCCAATAATTTTTAATTTTGTAGATATTTCAATACGACAGATGCTTTATTTCCATCTTTGGGACTCTTTAACAGTTCATATTTTTTGTTGGAAAATTTATCTCTATTTTGCAAAAAGAAATAATAAAAAATATAACAGAGAAATGAATTATGAACAATGGAAAGAGCATTTTTTAGAAAGATATTCGGAAATTAGTGAGTTTAAAAAAGATGCAAAAAGAAAATTAGCACATTTTTATCCCGCTTTAATAATTATTGGTATCTACTTTTTAGGAATTGTTTTTGAAACATTTTAAATCAAATTTGGAATTGATTCTCTAACTTTTAGTAAGTATTGGCAACTTGCAATTGCGATTCATTTCTTATGGATGATAACTATTGCAGATCTATTTCGCTTAACTAGTTTTAAGAAATTGGGTAAATTTGCAACACGATGGTTTGATGATTCACTTCGTCCCAGTGAATTGGAAACTTTTGCTCAAGGCTCAATTATGATTTTATCATGGATTCCATTTTTCTTAGCTGATATCCAAATTTTATTAGCTATAGTATTAATTAGTTCGATTAGTGATGGAGTAACTAGCATCATTGGTATAAAATTTGGCAGAATATCAATAAAGGGATCAAAAAAGAAATTGGAAGGAACAATTGCAGGAATTATTACAACATATTTGATCATAATTATTATAAATTTCATTTTACCATTTCAAGGATTACAAAGTTTTGAAATACATATAATTGCTTTATTTACAGGAATTGGATTTGGATTTGTGGATATATTTAGTAGAAAGATTACTGATAACTTCTTAAATCCCGTAGTCACTGGTTTTATAATTTGGATTATACTTATAATTTTTCAATTTTTTTAATAATATTGCAGCCGCAATTTTTTCAGATTGTTTTTTTGTTGTAGCAACTCCTTCTGCAGAGATAATCAATAGCTCAGATAATTTAATGGAATATTGAGATGTAAAAATCTTTTGATGAGGAGGCCCTTGCTCACTAACAAGCCTTAAAGAGGAATTTGGAAGTTTATTTTTTAAAATGTATTCACTTAATTGATTTTTGGGATTGTTTTGATTCTTATTTGTTAAATTTGGAACAAAATTACGGTTTTTTATATCTTTGAGAATATTTTGAAACAAAAATTCAAATGATTGCTTACAAAAATCATAAGAATTGTTCCCGATTTCCTGATTATATTTGAAAATAGATCCAAAAATTGCTTCTAAGGCATCTGCAATTTGTTTTTCATTAATATCTACCCCTTCTCCAATCAAAATTATTGAATTTAATCCAATACTTTTTCCTAATTTACCTAAAACCAAATTGGAGACTATTTCACTACGCAATTGGGTATAGACCCCCTCATTGCCTTGAAAATTGTCATATAACCAATCAAATGAAAGTAAGTCTAAAACACTATCCCCCAAAGCTTCTAACCTCTCATTAGAAGGATGGGCGAGATGATCAATATTATATGAATCATGAGTTGTGGCAATTTCTAGCCATTCTACTGTAAGGGGTAATTTATATTTTTCAATAAATTCGGTTAATTTTTCCATTCTACTAAGTTTCATTTGAATGCCTCTTAAAATGAATACCTAAATACTTTAAATTAGAGATGTCCATTATTATTAATGAAATTGAATGTTATAAGTATAAAGGTTTAAAAAATGAATCAGCATTCTAATAAAAAAGACCAATCTTATGAGGAAGCGACATTCGGCGTATCTCAATTTAAAGATATGTTAGAATGGATAAATAATAGGAAAGATTTTGAATTAGAATGCAAAATCACCGGAGAGTGGAGTACTACTAAAAATTTCTTTAAAGGTTCGGGTTATATTTTAAAACATCCATCAGGAAATATCAATGAAAAGACCCTTTTTGTAATTTTACATGAAGGAGATATAGGTAAAGAAGATATACTAATAGGTAGAAGGATAATTGAGATAAATGATTCTAAGAAAATTCATCCTTATCAAAATGGAAAAGAATTTTCTCAAGAATTATACGAAATAATTAAACCAAATGTTTTTGTTCTTAGGAATTATTTTAAGAAAGATTTACAGCATCGAATCTTTTTCCGTGATTCTGAATTTGATCAAGCTCTCTCATGGGCAAAATTATTTATTAAACAGTTCGAGATTAGTGTTTATGTTGAAGGGATTTTGATTGCTAGAAAAAAGCAAATCCCCTGTATTATAACTGGAACTGTGAAATCAATAGATAATAATGATCTTTATGTCAATTTATGGGATGGATTTAATCCACACGACCCATTAAATGATGATACGAAAGAATGGCTTACAAGAAATTGGACCATTCAAGTATCACAGACAGGATTTAATAAGATTCAACCCAAATATGTGTTATTTGAAATAGATGAAGAAATATTATTATCCAGAAAGAAATAATCTATAAAGAATTCTTCTGTATTATTAGACTGAAGAACAATTATTTAAGGGAGAAAGAGAAGAAAATTAAAGAAGTGGAAATTTAGTATTTTATTTTTTCTCAAAAATATAAGCATTAAGCAACCCACCTTTCTTAACTGTGAAATTAAGAGGTAAATCACCAATATAATCTACTGGATTAGTCGCATCTGGATGACCAGGATATTTTTTTCTAATTTTTTCAATCCCTGCTTCTGTAAATTCAAAAATTATTAGTTTTCCATAGGGTTTTGCTTTAGTTATACGATAAATTTCTGAAAATGCCTTGGATTTGTCTTCAAAATGGTGAAATGAGCCATTAGCAAAAATAGCATCAAAATAACTATCTTCAAATGGTAAATTTTCAGCTTTAAAATTACGAAATTCAATTTTATCTAAAACATTAACTTTACGCGCATTATTTTGCCAATCTGCCCAATTATGACCTTCAGGCTCACCAGTAATTATTTGAAACCCTGAAAGCGCTAAAATTATGGCCATTTTCCCTCTACCAGTTCCAATATCTAAAATTAATGAATTTGGATCTAAGTTTAGGTTTTTAATAACTTCGCATGTAAAATCGATATTCTCAGAAAACCTTTCTCCTAATATTCCAATTATTTTTTTTAGGCTCAAATAATATCAAATATTTTAAATTTTTACGTCAATATTAAGATTAAGAATAAGAAAAATAAGATTTCAAAAAAATTATTGAGGAAAAAAAAATTGTTATTGGATGTTGCTTGGGGATATGGCCCTTTTACATTTGTTCTATGGACAGGGTTTTTTTTGGGGATTTTGCACACGATCATGCCTTGTGAAGACAAGTTCATTTTTTGTTTTTATGCTTTTGGTGTCAGTAGGGATTGGAAACAAGCATTTAGGATTGTTAATTTCTATGGGTTTGGCTTGTTTCTTACAAATTTTATCATTGGTGCTATTGTATCATATATCTCATCTATTTTAGGAAATACTTTACTGGAAAACCTAAATGGATTTTTAATAAATGCATTTTCTGGAATAATTTTAATAATAAGCGGTTTAATCATGATTTACCAGTTAAGAAAAAAAATATATTGGCCACATAGTGAACAGCTTCAAGAATTAATTGAGAATTTACCTACTTTGCGCTCTCGGAAACGAACAAGTTTTCTATTAGGCATTTTGGCAGGAATTCCACCATGTATTTTTGAAATTGCAATATATACACATGCTTCAATACTTTCAATAGAATACGGATGGGGGAACGGAGTTTGGACAGTATTTTTCTTTGGAATTGGAACCTGGCTTGGATTGATTCCTTTAGCCTTACTTGGAACAATGAGTGGAAAAGTCTCAAAATTTATACAAAAAACATCATTTGCTAGGTTTCAATTTAAATCTAATCTTATCAAGAAGAAAGATAAAATAGTGGATCATGAGACAGAAACCAAAGTTACTGATGATACAGATGAGGATAGTTCTCAAAAATTTAAAAATAATTATGGCATTGAACTCATAAGTTCGGGACTTATGATTGTAATAGGTATTTTGTTTTTGATATTTGCTTATTTAAAAATCGATATTATTCCGATTTCTGAAGTTCCAGATGTCACATGGCCATTTACTATTGATACCATCAAATATTTCTGGATAGGACTGTTTGCAATTATTTTTATTGCATTTTTGGCTATGATTTATAATTACATGTTAAAGAAAAGAAAATTCAATAATTGATTGTTGGAAAGTTTTTCATATTTTTTTTTAGTTTTCTTATTCCTTCAAAATAAACATCCATTCTATTATTTTTTAAGCCAAATTGAAAATAGGGAATACAGGTGCGGCAATAGAGAAATTTCATTCTATTAGAAAAACTTTCTTCCTTAATCCCTTTATAATTGTCCAATATATTCTTTAAAAAAAACTCTCCTTCATTATAAAATAGAAAATCAGCAGCAGGATCAAAAATACTTGATTCTTCAAAATCTATGAAACCAGTAATGTTGAAACTATTGGGATCCACGAGAATATTTGATGTATCAAAATCTCCGTGAATTACACATGGAGTAAATTTGAAATTTCGATCATCCTCTAAAAATTTCGAGAAAACATTAGTTAACCAATTTCTTTGCTCAGGGTTTAACTTAGGATATATTTCTTTCTCCATCTCAAATCTTATATTCTTCCAATAAACACGATAATCTTCAATAGATAACGATTTTAGGTTTAAAGATTCATCTAATCTTAATGAATGTAGTTCTGATAAAAAATCTGCAATCTTATGAGCTATTTTTTGCTTCTGAGATTTTTTTATTACATTATAACATCTAGATAAAGATACACCCGGAATTTTCTCGTAAACCATAAAAGGATTTTCATTTTTCAACGAATAA
>JAUWPK010000115.1 GCA_030611625.1 Promethearchaeum sp.
GAAACATTTATTAATAATACATTTTTAATTTGAGATTTTCTCGATTCTACCCATATATAATTGTACACCTTAATTATCAAATCTGTAATACTAGTTAAAAAATGCCCAGATCCTACAGCTGGATCCAAAATTTTAATGTTATTAATCTTTACAAATATTTCTTGAACTTTATTTTTTTTAAGCTCAAAACTATATTGCTCTAAATCAGAATTAAAATAATTCTCACAATTTATCAAAAATGGAGTGTCTATTTTATCTGGAAACAATTTTCCATTTAAAACAGATTCAGAAATGAAATCACAAATATAATCTGGAGTATAATAAGCACCAGTTGATTTTTTAGTTTCATCAGATAATATTTTCTCAAAAAGTGCGCCAATGGTATAATCATCAATTTGTCCCCCAACTTTTTCTTGTATGATGAACATATTTAATATTGGAAGAGATTCTATCATAGATTCGGAAATCTTCTTGGTTAATTTAATTTCTTCAAGCAGTTTATTATTAAAATCTTGAAAAAATGCTTCATTTGGTAATGATTCTTGACAAAAACCATCCCATAGAAAACCATGATTATCCCTTAGAAAGTAATCCCCTAGAATAACGTGTTTTTCTTGGATATTTTTACTGGATTTTACAGACGAATTCTTTGAAATAGATGGAAATATTTCATTGAAAAACTGTGTTAAAAATTTAGAATAAGACAGGTGATTTTGGGATGAATTTTCTTTCCTAAAATGATTGAGAAAATATTCTGGATCTTTATTAAAGCACCTTTTTCGCTGCAAATACCAGAGAGCAGTCATTAATAGGACGAATCTACTTATTATCTCTGGATTTATATCTGACTTGCTAATTCTTTGTATATATTCACAAGATTTTTTAAAAAGATTAAAAAAAGAATCAATTTTCTTATTCTGGATGCTCAATTTCTTTCAATTCTACAGGAGGTTTATCTTGAAGAATAGTAGGTCTAGATTTTAGCCGTATCTCCTCTACATCTATTTTTTCTTTTTCAACGATTTCAGATTGTTTAAAGATAGTTAATACAGAAATTAAGGATGATACAAATGCTCCAATACTCCCTAATAAGATCCAAATCCAAAATAAGATGATCTCTAATCTTCGAATTAAATAAAGGTTTGATTCTATCGATCCCGGTTGAAATTCAAATAATAAAACTCTTTGATTGATATATAAAACTAATCCAAGAGTTATAATTGTGCTAGCCACCGAGCATACAACCAAATAAATCTTTTTCGACCATATGTTAGAAATTAACTGTGCAAAATTAATGCCAAACCCTATCCAACTAATCAGAATTAATCTGTTAAAATAACTTGTAAATTGAGAAGCAGAAATGCTGTATAATATGATTTCAGGCTTATTCCATCCAAATAGTGAAAATCCTAAAATGGGAATCAAAAGACTCAAGATTAAACTTCCTATCCCAAAGTAAATTGAGATTTGCATGGGCAAAGTCCTTTCAACTTTAACGATTATTTCGTCCCCAATCATTATTTCATCAATTTGAGCTTGAACTTTAAGGGGGACAACATCTTCTAATATTACAAATTTATACATTTTGAATTTGTTAATTATTTTTGATGCAAGTTCAATACCAATTTTTCTTTCTCGCTCTTTAGATTTTACCCCTGAATAAAAAAATACTGTTTTTTCTTCATTATCTATTAATAATGCAATATCATGGGGATAAAGAGATTCTGATTCAATAAAATCCATTTTTGTGAGATCTAATATATAAAAAAACATCTTATAATTGGAATTTATTTGTTTCTTTTGAAAAAACTTTCGCTAATTTTATAAATTCTTTTTTCTAATTTCATTTTCAAGTAAATTCAAAAAACCCTCAATATCTAGATAATAACCCAAATTAGGATTGATAGATATTTGATTACTTTTCTTTTCCATAATTATAAAATTAGATTTCTCTAATTCATGTAAATCTTTTATAATATCCTTCTTATTTCTTATTTTCTTAACTGAATTAATATCTATTTTTCCAGAATTTGTTAAACATAAAGAAAGAACCGTGCACAATGTTGCTGCTATTCTTGGTTTTCCATTAAATGGATTTGAATTGAAAATTTCTTCAATTTCAGATGATTGGGTTAAATACCATCGAAAATTGAAAGGATTTTGTTTTAGTTGGAGATTAAATATTGAAATAGCTTTAGAAAATTGATCCATAAGTTCATGTAACTGGATTTTGGCAAATTTTCCTGTAAAATGTAAATTATCGCATAGTTCTTCTACTGAAGCCCCAATAATATCAAGTTTATCATTTGAAATTCCTTGTTTTGTTCGAGTCAATAAATGCATTAAAATAGTATATTCATTCATCAGATTTTCCTTCTATTTTTTTATTTGTAAAATCAAAAAGTTGTGTATTTTTCGTGAAAGATAAATATCCTAGTTGGAGTAAATGGAGAATATAAGAGAAATTTTCGTAATACACATCAATTGAATGATTATTATTTATAAGATCATCTAACGTGCCAGGCAATATTGGATGAATCGAATTTAGATATTCAAACATTTTCATTTTATAAGGTTTATCAATTTCAGGAAGCTCTCTTATATCAAGGTTAGCAAGAATTGGTTTATCTTTAAAAATAATATTCAAATTGGATGATTTTTTATTTAAAACAAGCCGTTCAAAGCTTTTCGTTAAAAATGAGAGAGAAAAATGAGGTAATGATAATGGTGATTGCCAAATTTTATTAAATATTTTGGCCAAGGCTTCATCTGAGGAAGAGTTTTTAAAATATTCAAGGATTTGATTTTTTTGGGAAATTAATGAAATAAAACCTCTTAATTCTTCAAGTTTATGTTCGAGAATTATTGTTCCATTATTCATAATCTGGATACTAGTTTCTAATTCGGATTCCGAAATTAAATTCTTAAATTCAACAAATAATGATTCCAAATCTTCATCGAGTAGTGATTTCTTTCCAATTAGCACTTGATTTTTCAAAAAGCTTATCCTTTCTAACAGTGAAATAAGTTGGGACATCCATTTTTCCTCTTAATTTAGATTTTGGAAATTAGAATTTTTCCGCGCTTTTGCATAATGAACAGTCGATGTGCCATTTGTTCCATTTCGACTAATCCCTACAACTTTATTTGCATAATGTAATATTGAAATGGAGGAATCTGGCATAATTAAAATGCATTGGATTCCACTTTTTGTAATTTCAAAGATTAATTTGGCTATGATTTCTGCATTTAGGTTGTCTAAAAACATTTCAATTTCATCGTAGATATTGAAAGGTGAAGGATTAAAGTGGTGTAATGATAGCATTAAACTAATTCCTACCATTGATTGCTCTCCACCACTCAAAGCTGTAAACGGACGAACATTTTTTTGGTTTTTTGTTGAAACCGCTTTAATTGTTAATTTAAATTCTTCTATTACCCCTTCTAAATTTAAATTAACGTAGAAATCAGTTTGGGTAAAATTTAGTTTTTTATTAACAAGATCTTCTAATATTTCAATAGATTTTTCGAATTTATTAAGATAGCTTTGTTCAATTTTTAATTCTGCTTCTTTAGCGGCTTTAATTTCTTTGTCTGATGTTTCCTGCTTTTCTAATATTTTTTTTATAGATTCCTCAATTCGTTGTTTTTCTAATATTATATTTTCATCAACATCGATGTAGGATCTCAAAATTTTATTTATTTCTTCGATATCATTTTGAATTTCAACTATTGAACGCCCTGGAAAATCTTTTTGTTTGATCTCTTCTAGCATATTACTTATTCTTTCGATTTTCTTCTCTTTCTCTTCAATATAGGAATTTATTTCATCTATGGAATTTTTTAAAGTGGCCTTCCTAATCAGAAGTTTGTTTTTTTCTTCAATAGCTTTTTTTAGTTCGATCTCGAAGGAATTAGTCTTTTCATTTATATCTTTAATTTTATTCTTTAGTAACTTAATTTCTTCTGTTAATTTTATATTTTCTTTTAATAGATCATAGTAATGTTTATCCTGAGATGATAAATCCGAAATAATATCTTGTTTTTCTTTAGTTTTTGAATTTATTTCATTTGTAAGAAGTTTTTCTACAATTTTTATATCGTTAATTTGCTGAATATTGATTTCTTTCTTTGCTTCATATTCAGAAATCTTATTTTTATGGTCATCGATTAAGCTAGGTAATTGGTTTAGACGATTTTGATTTAAAAGTGAATTATCGGGCAATTTTTCTTTCAATATCTTAATTTCTTCTTTAATATCTTCAATTTCACTCTTTTTTTCTTGAATTTTATTATAAGTTACTTCTCTTTCGTTTATTAGAGCGTTTTTAACGTTTGTTGTAATCTCCTTCTGCTTATATTTCACTAAGAGGAGATCAATTTCTCCCAAATTTTTTATAAGTTTTTTGTGTTTCTCTTTTATTTTTAGCAGATCTGAACTTCTTTTATTATAATTCTGACGATTTGTTTCAGATTTTCCGTTTAATTCATTTAATATTAATTTTGCTTGAGCTACGCTTGTAATTTTTCGTTTATTATTTGAAATAAAAGGACGGGCTTCTAAAACAAATTTTTTAGGTCTTAATTGTTCTCCATCTAAAGTTACAACCCAATTTTTGGATTTAAATCTTTGAGTGTAGTTAGTTCCAGCAATATGATCCTTAACTACAAGTGTTATACTCGCCACAGAACGAATAACTTTTTGTATTGCTGGTTCAGAGATTGTAGGTTTAATTTTTTCAGCTAAATATCCAAATACTCCAATTTTACTTGAATCTTGTAATTTAGGCAAGGGGGTTATGTTTATTTGTTTTTCTAAATAAAGATTACATCTTGCGTTATATCTTTGAGCCATATTGTTAAGTAGGGCGAATTCTTCTCGATTTTTAGCAATAAAACTATATAACACTCTTGAACCAAAGATTGATTCAACAGCCATTTGGTATAACGGATCAAAAGTAATATAATCGATTAACGGACCAATACTTTGCATGTTCCTTTGCTTAATCTCATCCATCATGGACATTATAGATTTTGGTTTAGGCATGCTTTTATCATGAACGGATTGTTTAACGCGTTCTATCTCATTGGTTAATGTTTTGTATTGTCCCTGTAATTGTACTAAGTTGTCATTAAAGATGTTTATGGATTTTTGATATTTTTCCACTAAAGTTTTCATTCGTATTTGTAAATCTTTTTTTGGATTTTCCATAAACCATTTAAAATCTTGTAATTCATGGTCGATTTTTTGAATATCCTTAGCTTTTTCATTAATTTCGGATTCTTTTTTGTTTTGAGTTTCCTCTAAATCTTTCAAATTATCTTCTAAATTTGAAATGATTTGTGTTTTAGAATTATATTCAATCAAAATTTCCCGATATTTGTTGAATTTTTTATTTAAAGTGCGTTCTTCATCTTCATATGATTTTAATAGAAGTTTTGCTTCTTCAGTAAAGGTTTTCAAATCATCCATGCTCTTTTGATAAGACTTTAATTCAAAACCTTGTTTGTTAAGATCTAATTGTAATTTTTCTATATGTTTGGATAAATTATCAATTTCATCTGCAATTTGATTCTTTTCAGATGTCCATTTATTAATTTCTTCCTTTAAAATTTCAAGACGTGCTTCTTTTTTTGCTATAACATCAATTTTATCTCTATATTCATCTTTATTTTGTTTCAAATTCCCTTCAATAGAAATTTCTTCTTCTTGAAGAGAATTGATATCTAAATCAAAATCTTTAATTGAATCTTCTTTAAATTGTATCTGATCGCGATACACTTCAATTTGTTTTATAATATCTTCTTTTTGTGCCCATAATAACTCGTTATCTAATCTTTCTAATTTACTTAGTAAAGATTTTTTTTTTTCTAAACGTTTTAATTTAGGTTCTAATTCAACTAGTTGATATTTCATACTGTCTCTCTGTGAAATTAAAGCAGAATATTCCTTTTTTAAAAAATTAATTCGCTCTTTTTGATACAAAATTTTTTCTCTAAGAATATTAAGACCTAATCCTTTTTCTACAAATGCGCACAAGGCTTCATCTTTAAAATTTTTAAGAGAGCCAATTTTTCCTTGAGACATAAATGAGAAAACATGGTCAGGATCAATACCAATTTTATCAACAAAATCTTGGATCTTTTTTGCTGAAACATCGTGAAGTTCTTTTTCATCTGAATCTTGAAAAGAAAATTTTGGGGCTTTATCTTTAAAAACTGTTCTTCTAAGGCAGTAATTTTTTCCAGAGAATTTTAAGTAAAGAGTTACAATGGCGTATTTTTGGCCAGTCCTAATAAAATTCGACCATTTTTTATATCTTCCATCATAATCATTGGATCCTAAGACAAATTTAAGAGCATGATATATTGAAGATTTTCCAACACCATTAGGGCCAGTAATGATTGTAAATTCTGGGTGAAATATTACTTCATTATAATCAAATGAGATAAAATCCTCTAAAATAATTTTTTCTAATTTGATCTTATTTTCAAAATCATTTATGACCTCCTTTTTCTCATCTAGAATTGGGGATAACTCCATTGATTTATTTTTTTCAATGTTTTCAGCCAATCCTTTCATTTCAGTCATTGTGTTCACTTAAAATTTATGATCTATTATTGATTCAAGAAATTATTTTTTTAAACTTGTCAACTATAACTTTCGCTTTATTTAGTTTTTGTAATGCTTTTTTTGGGTCATCTTTTAGAATAAAGGAATTATCGGCTAATTTCAATCTTTCAAATGGCAAAAGAACAATCCCTTTTTGAATTTTATCTAATATTATGCATAAATCCTCATAATCTTTTGAAGCGGCTTCTTGATATAGTTGATGTTCAAAATTTTCATTTAACATAATTTTTGGATCTGAAAGATGAGGTTCTGAATTTATTGCATCGCTCTTATAAATTGTATTGCTGTTATCTATAGAAATGTTTCTGAAATTAATCGAATTATTCTCAATTAATTCACTCAGAAAGTGGGTATTGAACTTAATTTTATTCGTTAAATCGTCCATTTGATTTATTTGAAAGTATCGATAAGCAAAAATTAGGAATTTTCTAATTGCTGCTACGTTCCAGTCCTTCATTTGTAGAGAAATATGTTCCACATCAACACTGTTATTAGGAATATCCTTAAAAATTGATTCTATGAAGAACTTCTTGAATCTTGTATCAGGTATTTGTAAATTTAATTCTAAATCAAAGAAGTTGTTATAATCATATGATATATTTTGATTACGTGATGAAATAAATAGAAAAATCCCACCTAGTGAAATCGGTGCAAAATGTTCTGTTATTTTAAATATTGAATATATAAGGGAGATTTCTTCTCGTGAGTAATATTCTAATTCATCAAGAGGAAAAATAAAAATAAAAGGTTCGGTAAAATTCTTAGAAATAAAAAACTTAATCAAATCTTCTCTCAAATATATTAAACTATCATTTTTTTCTTTAAAAAGTCTAAAAATATCTATTTTATATAATCTACAATAATTTGTGGATGAGAAATGTTGAAGAAATAATGGAATTTCATGATCTTCAGGCGTTTTTATATTAATTCTTCCTGAAATTTTCCCTAAAGTATCTGAATCATCCCAATTTTTACTATTTCTTTCATTTTGTTTTTCTATTTCATTCAAATTAAATTGTAATATATTTTTAATTACTTTATACTGTGAAAAAAAATCCTGATTCTCTTTAATTTGATTATTTTTAGAATTTAAGGGAATGATAAAAGAAAAATTTGAATAGGATTCATTATCGGAAGAATTTAACCCTTCGTTAGAAGGGGAAAATTGTTTCTTTTTTTCTAGTCTTAAATCTGGAGGATCTTCTTTTATATCTGATATATTTTGCTCAGAATTGCTTTTTGTCCGTAATTTCTGGTCTTTATTGTTCAAAAACTCCTTCTCCTATCCTTTTTATTTAATTGATCTTTTTAAAATTAACGTATATAAAAATAGGAGTATTTACGAATTAATGCCTTAGAGGGAAGAGATTTTTTAAAAAATGACTATTCTTCCATATAGTTTAGTAATTTTTTTCAAAAATTTTGAGCGGCTTTTAAATTTGGTATCAATTTTGACCTGATATTGCCAATTACCATCTTCAATGCTTGGTTTATTCATCCTAGCCTCTTCACCTTGTCCTAAAAGATCTTGAATTGGGAATATTGCAACTTTTGCTATTGATCGATAAAGACCACTAATTAAATCTTTCACTACGCTTTTATCAATTGTTTTTGTGTTTAAATATTCCCTTAAAATCTTCTTTTCGGATTTAGTTGCATCATTTTGCCACCATCCTAAAGTTGTGTTGTTATCATGCGTTCCTGTATACGCCAAACAGTTATGAACATAATTATGAGGCAAATGTGGATTTTCTTCATCGCTACCAAACGCAAATTGAAGTATTTTCATTCCAGGAAATTTAAATTTATCTCGTAGTGCTTCTACTTCAGGTGTAATTACACCTAAATCTTCAGCAATAATAGGTAAGCTACCGAGTTGTTTTTGAACTTCCATAAATAAATCTTCTCCTGGAGCTTTTATCCATTTTCCTTTAATTGCATCTTTGGCAGTTCCAGAAATCCTCCAATATGCTTGAAAACCCCGAAAATGATCAACACGAACCCAGTCAAATAATTCAATTGTTCTCTTAAATCGTTGAATAAACCAATCGAAGTTTCTTTTTTGTAGAATATCCCATTTATATAACGGATTACCCCATAGCTGACCAGTTTTTGAAAAATAATCAGGGGGTACTCCAGCTTGATATTCTAAAGTACCATCTGAATTCAATGTAAATAAATCAGAATTTGCCCAAACATCAACAGAATCATGCGCAACAAAAATTGGCATGTCCCCAATGATTTCAACATTATTTTTATGAGCAAAATCACGTAATTTTTTCCATTGGATTGAAAAAATCCATTGAATGAATTTGTAAAGTTCTAATTCTCTCTTATGGCCTGCAATCCAAACCTTTAAAGTATTTTTATGCCTCAATGCATAATTTTTTGGCCATGTTATCCATGATTGTAATTTATGCCCTACCTTAAGGGAATAAAAAAGTACAAAATTATCCAACCAGTATGCCTGTTTCTCACAAAATTTAGCAAAAGAATCATATAACTCCGTTTTCTGTTGAATGTGCCCTTGTAGGAATGTTTTAAACGCAATTTTAAAGATTTTCTCTTTTAGCTCAATTGCTTTTTGATAATTCACCTTCAAAATCTTAGAAGACTCAACATCCGTTTTATTTTCCTTTTGACATTGCTTTACTTCTTCCAAAGTTATAAGCTCCATTTGAATTAATCCATCTGGACTAATTAAAAGAGGATTTCCAGCAAATGCCGATAT
>JAUWPK010000017.1 GCA_030611625.1 Promethearchaeum sp.
AACAGCGCATATTAACTAATCAATGAATCTAATAATTCCCCCAAGCAACTGGAGGAAATGAGCTTTTGAATAGATCTCAAAATTGGACTAATTGATTTCGTCGGAAAAGAGAAATATTAAAAAGGTGTTGGATCAGATCCAATTTTATAGTTCAATTTTTTTTTTTTTTATATTTGCTTTAAATTTCTTGTAAAGCGCTTTATCGAGATAAATACCAATTGAACTTGCTATTTTATTTGAAATTTCTAAGCGTTCACCATCAAGAAGATTAGCACTTTCTTCTGGAAGGATTTTTTTTCCTAAACGTTTTTCTGATATATCTACTGCCCAATTTAAAATTTCGTTATAAATCATATCATAAGCAGGAATTTTGAATTTATTCCAGTGAAGTTTTATTCTACTCAAAGCAAAAGCATAGAAACTTGAAAATAAATCTATAGGATTTGCTTCTTTATCAACTCCAGGATGTTCTAAACAAGTAGTATTTGTTAAATCTTTTCCACAAACAGAACAAATTTTGATATTTATGAGCTCACTATGAAGCTTTAAATTTTCAGATGTAATTCTTTGATCTTTCTCATTCCAATATAATTTAGTTGGGTTTGTTGTTGTCGCAGATACAGAAATTAAACTACTTATAATTTTCTTATCTATCCAATTCAATGTTGTTAAAGTTCTAGCTTTTTTAACTTCCTTTTCATACTTAATTTGTTTTTCCTTTTTAATTTCGAAAACTTGTTCCTTCTTGATTAGTAATAATTCTTGATGTTCTTTGAATCTGGTTAATATGTCGTATGCAATAATGTAAGATTTGGGGGAAATCATTTCTTTTGGAAGGGTTAAATCAACCACATCTCTATAAATTGAACTTGGTTCATTTTTAAGCATATTCATTGCAGATTTAAGATTACAATCCAATAATCTAGATAAAATGAAGGAATTTACAAGATAAGCATCTGTCTCAGCATTAAAAATAATAGATAATTCATTTTGACGATCCATTAATCTTTGAATAATCAATTCTTCAATGTTTACAACAACCCATTCTTCTTCTTCAGTGGTAGTGAAAATTCTTCTTAATCCCATTAAATATATCCCTTTATCCTCTTTTGTTTTAATATATGTTTCTAAAACCCTAGCAATATGTCTACAAACCTTTTCAATATATTTGTAATAAACTTGGCGACTTAAGTTTTGGTATATCTCTGGAAGTTCATAAACCATCGAATAACAAGAATATGGCCCTTTAAGTGGATATTTTTTCTGTATTATATCAGTGATAATTTGTTTTTTCTTGCACAATTGTTTATAATTTTCAAAATCCACATTAGCCATTTGACATGCTAATTCAACATTTTTTACCCCTTCAGGAGTAGGATTTAAAACAATTTCCTGTCCTGAAAGTTCAGAGTTAAATTTTCCTCGATTTTTCAATTCGTTTAATTTGTCTTCAACTTTTTGAAGTTCATTTTCCTTTTTCCCGACTTTCATAAAAGCCATTTTAGAGAGTTGATTTATTTTTATATCTTCAAAGAATGCATTTAAATCAAAATTTTGCACATGACAAAAAAGAGCTACATTAGATATTCCCAAACGAGATAGTATGGAATAAGATTCTTCAAAATTTATTTCTAGGAGATTTTGAATAAAATATACAAAATCATTTGGATTCTGCTTCGCTTGATTTTTCAATTCATTAGTTATATCGTTCAGGATTCTTTCTTCTAATTTCACATAGTTTGTAGATTTTTGATTAGCATCCAAAAGTTCATTGTAAATTTTTTTCTTCAAATTGGTGGCTTTTAGATATTGCTTCATTCCCCGAGTACTAATTGGATATATATTCATAACATATTTTATGATTTGGTTTATCATCAATTTTATTGGAAAAGTTTCTATTTTTAAATCACGAATTGAGTTGAATTCAAAATCCTTTTTCATTTTCTTAATTAATTGTGAAAATGTTGTTAATTCAAGATATTGATCTTTACGCCCATCTTCAACAAGGTTTTTTTCTAAATCTGCCCCAATTACTTTCAATCCCGCAGTTTCTGTTAATATTTCGTTTTTAACAATATCTGAATAACCAGTTAGTTCTCCAATATGATCAATCCAATATGAAATTGGATATTTATTTAGGGATTCAATAATATGTTCTTCAATCTGTTCACTCAGTTTAATAATAAAACGTTCATCAAGATCTTCTCCCGAAATCATTGATTTTAGAATTTGTTCTTCGTAATCTATGGATAATTTAAAGAATTCCAATTCAAAATTGATTGAATCCCCTACTAAATCTATTACCTCTGAAAATATTTCTTTTTTTTCAGCATTCTGAAAAGCTTTAATGCTACTCACACGTGAAACCATTTCCTCATCTGATTTTGTTCTAATTCCAAGAAAATGATAAATGTGGATTGTTGTAGAAGCAACAATAAGATTTGTAAGAGTGTTTTCTTCGGTTGTTATACTGTATAAGTAATCCCTATCAGCTTTTCTTTTGAAATGATTAAGAATTTGATATATACTTTGAAAAAATCGTTGAATCCCTTCTTCCGCAATTTTTCTTCTCCTTATTGCTACAATTTCTCCCATAAGTCATCATCTTGATTAAAATCGTGGATAAATATCTTTGAAATTTGAAAAAATTGACATCTTGATGTAATTCTCACTTAGAGTATCAAATTCAATTCGATGTTGTAATATTTTATTGTGGAATAATTTATTATCTAAATTTTGAAGTATAATCTGTTTTGGTTTAGCTATCAACTTTGAATAATATTTCAGTTCGGTTTCAATTATGAACGAATATAGACTTCGTCTTGAAGTCATAAATTGTGATTTTTCTTCAATTTCTTCGGATATTATTTTATCTAAATCTGGTGTATCTCCAATATAAGCGGAAATGGTTTGTGGAATTAAATTTTCTTGACGATTTTCAATTGCTTTATTGAAAACTTGTCTTAAATAGTCAGGAAATTGACCTATAATTTCAAGACTTAATTTATAGGCCTGAAAAATTTCTAAAACAAATTTATTTTTAATATTTGACATTGCTATATCATCCAAATATCTTTTCAAAGGTTTTAAAAATCCTTGTATTGTAGTTTCTTCTTTTACTTTTACTCCAATAAATTCTATGAAGCTTGTAATTATTTTTGTCTTAGGCCAAATAATTTTCTCTTCTTTATCTTTAATATATTTTGATTGAAATTCATATTTATATGTGTTAATCCATTGGAAAATATAGTTTTTCCATTCTAATTGGAGTCCACCTAATCGCTTTTTTTGTAAAAATTCAATGAATCGATCAGCAAAGTGTTCAGGATCAAATATTTCTTCTCCAGGATATTCTTTTAAAAATCGTTGAAAAGTAGATGATCTTAAAATAAATCCCCATAAGAATTCGATTTCGTCCTGAAATTTCTTTAAATGTTTAAGATATGGTTGCATTTCAAGGCTATCTGATAAAATAATATCACAAAAATCAACAAGATCTTTAATTTCAATATTTACGGAATTAATAAAAGGTTCTATTGTATTTTTTGCAATTTCTTTAAATTTCAGATAAGAATCTTTTTGATTTGTAGCTAATATTTGAGAATATGATATTTCTAATTGATTTTTTAAATAGGTTTCATATTTTTCTAAATATTTAACACTTAATACTTTAATCGGTTTATTATTAATTAGATCGAACTCTTTTTGTAATAATTCTAAAAGACTGGCAAAAAAACTATCAAATAAATAATGTTGAATATAAAATGGAACTGCATTCTTAATTTTTTTTAATACTAATTGTGAATTTTGTATAATATTTAATATTGGATTTGTAAATTCGGAAGCTCGAACTTTATCTTTAGAATGATAGCGATATTTTGTGGTTAATATATGATTATGAGTAATTTTTGCGAGATTCTTAATACAGTTTTCACTTTCAGATGTAGCTTCTTCTTTAGTAAATTCTTTCAAATATAATGAGTTAATCTCCCCTAGAGGTTTTATATTACCGCTTTTTATAAAATTAGTCGATTTTACTTTGAAAGCTTCCAAATTTTGTTCAAATATTTTATAATATTTTTCAATATCTTTCTTAAATTTATCAAATGAAACTAGTTTTTTATTTTGTTCAGAATAATCTAAAAAGGATTTTAGGAAAGCTATCAGAATTTGCTTTTGAGTATCGCTAATTGTTCCAGTATTAGCTAGTTGTAGTAAGTTGGCTGTCAGTTTACATGTATTTTTTGCAATTACAACTGATGTACTTTGATTTAGCCAATGTTTCATGAAATCAAAGTTTTCGTTATCCATCATTTTAAGCTTAGGAACAGAAAAACTTGATTTTAAAGGAATAATTTCTTTAGTATTCCATTTAACTTCATTTTGAATATTAACTGTTAAGTAACGGTCTTCCTTAACTCCGGAAGTTATACCAATCATTTTACGATTCCATTTACCTTTAATAACATTTCCTTGTAATTTCAATGCGAATCTTTTAGCAAAATTTTTTAATACTTTTCGTCTCTGTTCTTTTTCGAGTTCAGGACGATCAAGAGCTTCTTCTACTTCAAAATATAATTTTCCTAAATCATCTACTGCTTTTCTTGATTTAGAATAATCAACTAAACTCATCTCTGGGGCGAGTAATAACATTAAAGTGTTACAATCTTTGTATGATCCTGGAATGAATAGCATTGATTTAGGCATTAAACTAACCAAATTTCGTTTTCCTAAATTTTCTAATTCAAATTCAATTGAATATAGTGTACAACCTGCATAATCTTTGAGCATAGAATTATAGTTATTTAAAAATCTTAAAACCGATCGAGTCAATCTCTTAGTTTCATGCTCAGAAAGTTTTCCTATTCCGATAATTTCACCAACTTCGATATCCAGTTGACCAGAGAATCCAAAAATCACTGTTAATTGCTTGTGTAGTTCATCGGATGTTGTTAACGCCATTTTTTATTTCCCTCTTAAAAAATAAGTAATATTTTCTCCCCTATTTTATTTTACATTGTTTTGCAATTTTAAAAATTTCACTCAATTACTATTCTAGAAAATTTATTTCATTAAAAACCAACTGAACAAAAAAGAAATGAATGCAATAATTGCCATAAGTAAAAATGGTGAGAAAACCCAATATATCGAACCAATAAATCCCGCCGTAATAGCACCTAATAAACTTCCTATTAATGACAGAGTCCGGTAAATTCCTAAAGCTTCTCCCCGGACAGATTTTGTTATGAAACTAGAAATAAAATTATCTACAGCAGGACTAATTGCTCCTAAAGCACTTGAAGAAATCCCTGCTCCGATTATAAAAATAATTTTATTATCATAAAAGTTCAAAAATATTACCGAAAGAAGGCTGAATGTTAAAATAATAAGACCGTAACGAATTATATTAATTGGATTTTCCTTTTTACCCATTAAAAGCGTAAAAAGAATATAGGAAAATATAATTGGAAACAAAATAGCCCCCGATAATTGTTCAGGTATCATATAATGATTTAAAATGATGAAAATCATATATGTTGATACACCTGAAAGACAAAACATCAAGAATATATTTATAATTAATCCAATAATGAAATTTTTTGTTTTAAAAATCCTTTTCAACTCATTTTTTCGATTGATTTTGATATTTTCATTTAATTTTCTTTCTGATTCTAATTTTTGATCAGGGGAATTAGAAATAAAAAGAGAAATTGATAAAATCGAAAGTAAAGTAATGAATCCTAAAATAAAGAAAGTAGTCCTATATTCAAACCAAATTAAAAAGTAACCCCCTAAAATTGAACCAATTAAAGCACCAATTCCAAATGAAGCACTAAAAATAGCAATTGCTGTTCCTCTTTCTCCTTCCTTATAATAATCATTAATTAAAGCTAAAATAACTCCCTCAAAAGCACTAGTTCCTTTGATTAAACGAAAAATCATAAATTGTGTTGGTGTTTGAGCAATTCCTGCTAAAAAAGTCCCAATAGAATACAAAAAAAAGGCTAAAAGTAATATTTTTTTACGCCCAATTTGATCACTTAATCGAGCGAATAAAATCATAGTTATAATTTTTCCTAACGAAAATATTGAAAAAGTAATACCAAACATTACAGAATCTCCTTCAAATTGTTCGGGAAGATATTTTACTGTAATTAAATCATTGATCTGTCCTGATAAACTACAAAAAAAAGTCGCTAGAAATATTCCTAAAACAATAATTTTTCTTGGATTTTTTTTTTCAACATTCTTCATATATCTCTGAGATTTTCCTAATATAGAATTTTTTTGTAAAGTGATTTAATTTCCATTGGAAAATTATTTCTTGATTTTTATTTTTTAATTTAGATTTTATTTAAAATTATGACCTGTAAAAAAAGTCAGGTAAACTCCGACAAAAATATTGTTTACAAGATATAATTATATTAACCTATACATGTCCTAAGATTGTTTAATAAATAGAATAATATAAATATAGAATAAGTAAGCTGTAAATAGGATATTTTTATTTTTTTAATTTAATTAATTATAAACTAATTTTATTTATTTTAGTTCCAATTGCCATTGAATCCTTCTAATTTATATATTAATTTGATAATCGAATTATGTCAACAGGTTATTTATTCGAGTGGAAATTTTTATTTTACAAGTTTAAAAAAAAATTAAATAATTTTAATTTAAAAATCTTCGAGATATCGTATCTAATAAACCATTGTAATTTTGTATTGATGAATTTGAAGTAGGTTTTATGAAAACATTATAGTTTAGGGGTTTTTTAGTGTTTTCTTTATCTAAAATATTTAAAAGTTGTTTTTCAATTTTGAAATAATTATTGTTTTGTTGGAAGTTTGTTTGATATCCCATTTTCGATTATCACCATATGATGTAAATAACACTTTATAAATAAGAAAAGAAAAAAAAATCTTTTCAATTTATTATTTTTTAAAAAATTTTTAATTATAGATTGTAAATTGAGGTTTTTTTATAACAAAATATTCTGGAGTTTCTATTTTTATCATCCTTGTTTCATCATTCTGATCGAAAATCCTTCGATATGTTGTGTCCCCGATTAAAAATATTTGATTTGTTGACTCCATGATATTTCACTTCTAATTATTTAATATTCCTCAACTAACTTGAAAAATACTAGCGGTCTTCCACGGGAATTGGTAGGACGTGAAAATTTACGAATTAAATTATGATTTTGCAATCTTGTTAAATTATCGTAAATTGTAGTCCTGGGAGAAGCTAATTGTTTAACTAAATCCGCACGGGTTAACGGACCGTTCTTTTCTAAGACATTTAATAATGTTTTTTGTAAGGGACTGAACATAAGTCCATCCTCAAATTTACTAAGATCAACCATTTTTGCACACATTCTTTTTATATTTTTTTTCTGGTTAATTCAGCACAACAAAAATTTTTAAATAATAATTAAGATAAATTTTTTGAGGAGCTAAATAGCTACTAAAAAGCTACTAACCATTACCTTTATATAGGCGAATCAACTATATAAATATGTCGGTTATTATCGGATTAATATGATTTTGATCGAATAAAGTCGTTAATAATTATGAAAAAATTTACAATTCGTAAATAAAAATAACCAAAATAAAAAAATCTTCAAAAACAAAATGAGAATCCTGAAAAAACTTAAAAATTTTCAATTTGTTTAAAACCAGCTTTATAGTAGCTAAAAAAGAAAGTGAAAAATATGCCTGCAAAAAAACCTGTATCTGAACGAACTGAAAAAATATATATTACCATACCGAAAAAATATGTTACAGCTTTAGAAATAATTGCAGGAGATCCACGCGATAAATCAAAAACGATAGAAAGAATGATTGACGACTATATTGAATTTAAAGAGAAAAATCTCAAACGAGATGGAAAATTCAATAAAGTTGTAGCTGCCTTAAGAGGCATCACAGTCGAAAATTCCTTAGAAGAACAAATGATCTTCATTGATGATTGGGTGGAAGAACATCCAGAAAATACAGATCTAAAGGATTATTGGATGGGCATAAAAGCAATTAACAATGAAGATAAAATTATTGAATTATATCAATCGATTTGGAATAAGATTGAAACTTTAGGTAAAAATGTTTCAGATTTAATATGATTCAATTATAATATTAGATAAAAATTATAATATTAGATAAAATAAAATTTAATTTTTTAATTACATTTTCAAGATAAGAAATAAATGCTTACAAAAATTATCCGATTGGATCCTCTTAATTTTTCATTAGAACAATTACAAGAAGCCATAAATTTGATCAGGAAAGATGAAATTGTTGCTTTCCCTACTGAAACTGTCTATGGATTGGGAGGTTCAGCGTTTTCAGAAACCGCTGTTCGGAAAATTTATGAAGCAAAGGGGCGTCCTTCTGACAATCCGATGATTGTTCATATTTCAGATCTTGAAATGCTTTCTAGTATAGTTAATATTATTCCAGAAAATATCAAAAAACTTTGTGAAAGATTTTGGCCGGGTCCATTAACAATTTTATTCGAGAAGTCTAAAAAAATCCCTGATATTGTAACTGCAGGACTAAATACTGTTGCAGTCCGAATGCCTTCTCATCCTATTGCATCAGCATTAATAAAAAAATTGGGTATTCCAATAGCAGCTCCTAGTGCCAATCTATCTACGCGACCAAGTCCCACGGATGCTGAGCATGTTTTTAATGATTTACAAGGGAAAATCCCATTAATAATTGATGGTGGTTCTTGTGATGTAGGTGTAGAATCCACAGTAATTGATGTTCATAAGGGGTATTCTGTTATATTAAGGCCCGGAGGAGTTAATTTGGAAGATTTAAAACCCTATTTACCAATGATTGAGGTATTTAATAATAAAAATAATAAAATTTCAAATGAGTTTAGGCCACCTACTCCTGGATTAAAATATCGACACTATTCACCTAAAGCAGAGATAGTCTTAGTAGAAGGTTCTAAGAAATTTTTAGAAGAAAAAATTGTTTTTCTGTATTTCAAATATCGTATACAAAAAAAGCTCATAGGAATTCTTCATACTCATAAAAATATTCAAATTCCAAGTGAAATATTAAATGATCCTAAATGTAAAATGATATATTTGGGATTAAGGGACTCAGATATTGATTCAGATAATTCAATTAATGCTGATAAAATAGCAGAGGGTTTGTTTTCTACCTTAAGAGAAGTTGATAACCAAAACATTGATTTGGTAATAGTTGAAGGTATATCGGATAAAAAAATTGGCTTAGCAATAATGAATCGATTACGTAAAGCAGCCACCAAGATAATTAAAGAATAAAGAAAAAAAAAATAATGCAATTAGGTTCTATTTGGTTGCATCTGCATCTTCTGTTGGATTATCAACATCAACCTTTGAACCTGATTGGTCTTGTTCCATTCGTCCTTTCATTTGTTGTTCAACTTTTTCCTTTTCTTCAGGAGACATTTTTTCCATTGCTTCCATATATCTCCTTTGTGCATCCATAATTTCGTTTAAAACAAATGGCTGGAAAGCTTGTGCTAAAATTGGCATTGCAATTCGCATTTCAGTTAATTTTACATTCATTGATTTTGCTAATTCACGCATTTCTTTTCTTTCTTCATTGGTTGTTTCACCATTTCCAATTCCTTCACAATCTTCAGTATCCACAACCATATATTTCTGACCATCAAATTCTAAAGGATAAGTTTGACAACTTAAAGGACGGTTATCATAAATCAAACATTCTTTTGTTTCTTTATTATACATTGGGCAAGAAATGTCCTTTGGCTCTTCTTCTTCTTTATCTTCATCATTTTCTTTTTTCTGTAAGAAGTCATAAGGGTTTTTGTTTGTTCGGGACATTACTAAGTCAATTGTTCCGTATGGAGTTTTAATGAATTGAAGGTAAGGCATCATATTCGCAACAACGTTGCTTTTTGCCCACATTATTAAGTCATCCATAACTAAGGGGATAGGACCTCGATTTGCGCAACAATTCCCGCATTTTGTGCAATTGAAAATATGTTTCTTTTTTTCTTCCCCTTCGACTTTTTCATCTTCTTTTGATTCCGTTTCGTCCTTAATTTCCGTTTCTTCTTTATTTTCCTTTTCAGGTGCTGATTTTTCATCTGTCATAATTTTCGCCAAATTAATAATTAGTATGGAAGTCTAAGTCATGAAAAATTTTAAAATTTTCCTCTAAAGGAAATAATTAAAACATCAAAGTTCATATCCAAAAAGAAAAGCGAGAATTAGTATTATTCCTGCTATTTTTAATAAAAGGCTTGTAATACTTTGCTTATTTGGATCAGAGATATCAGAAATTAGGAGCAGATTTGCAGTAATCACAATAATATCTGCAATAATAATGAAAATAATATACCAATTATTTAATTCAAAGAAAAAAAACATTAAAGTGAAAA
Source organism: Promethearchaeum sp. (assembly GCA_030611625.1). Classification (GTDB taxonomy): domain Archaea; phylum Asgardarchaeota; class Lokiarchaeia; order Sigyniarchaeales; family Promethearchaeaceae; genus Promethearchaeum. The sequence continues at coordinate 10,408 of JAUWPK010000017.1, forward strand.
GTATTGCCCCAATAAATGAAAAAATCATCATAAAAATCGTTGCTACTTTGTATCCAAAAACATTTGCTATGGTTTTTATTTTGAACTGGCGATCTCCTATTACATCTTGCATTCCCTTAACAAATTCTCGCGAGGTCAGAAAAATAGATGTAGCAATAAAAATATTCCATATCAATAAAGGGATTTCTAGAATTGAGTCAATAAAAAGTGCTGCAAAAGGGAACCCTACTGCACTCGTTACCCCTACCATAATATTTCCGGGCAATCCAGATGCTTTTCCTTTCCAAGAATAATAAAAACCAATAAATTCAAAGAATAAAACCAATAAAGGTATTAAAATCCCATTAACGGTGAAAATCCCAACAATTATAGATAATACTAATGCTAAGATATTAAGAAACATATAATATTGGAGGGATTGTTTTCGTGAAATATCTCCTCGGGGAATTGGCCGATTTGGTCTATTTAATTTATCAATTTCAAAATCAAAATAATCGTTAATTGTGTTTGTTCCACTTGCTACTAAAAAAAATATCATAAAACCTGCTATAATTAAGAAAATATTTATAGAATTCTGAATAAATGTGAGAAAATTTGGTTCATGGTGAGAAATTAGAAATCCTATAATTACTGTAAACCCTCCCATTATGCAATTTATGGGTCGCATAATTTCAAAATAATTCAAAATTTTTAATTTTATCATGTGATTTTTACCAAATATTCATCAATATTGCACATAGAGATACGATTAATGTAGAACCAAGAGGAACTATCAAATCATCATATTTAGAAGGGCTAATCAATTCTAAGAATGTTGATATAAAGCTGATAAGAAAACTTAAAAGAAAGACATTCCCCGTCGTTAAAATTATGGAATTTCCTGGTAAAATTTGTCCGAAGAAAAAGAATAAAAATATACTAAGTACCAAAGAAGAACCAAAGAATGTCAAGGATCCTTCGAGAGTACGTTTATTTCCAACCCAAGGAATGTTAATATGATGTTTTCCATATTTTTTTCCAATAAATGCGGCCAAAACATCAGCATACATCATGATAAGAATCGAAGAAATGGGGATATAAAATTTATTCTGAAAAAAAGCAAAAATAAATGTTAAAATTGTAATAGCCAAGCAATAGGAATAGGGACCTTGTAGGTAACCTAACTGAAGTTCTTCATCTTCACCTATAGCCTCAAATAATTGCTTTAAAGGTTTAGTTTTACTTTTTTTACTACTAAACCGCATGATGGTTGTCATTAGAATTGCAAAAATCACCGCTAATAATGGATAATTCAAATATGGGGTAACTAAAACTGCTAAACCAGCAAAACTATGAATTAATTTCCGAGCTGTAAACTTGGTAATAATTTCTTTCTCTTTTAGAAATTTTGGAACAAGAATAGACAGAAGAGTATAAATCGCTGTTATTACCATAATTAAAAGATCAGATTGCCATTCCAGTGATATTCCCATTAGAAAAAAATAATTATTGTTTGCATAATAAGTTATATTCAGTAGGAGAGGAATTAAATCGAAATATTAGTAGTGGACTGTTTAACTGTTGGGGATGGAAAAAGAATTTTCACCCGAGATTTTATCGGAGCTGGTCCAAGATATGTTGCTGGATTTATAGAAAATATTTCAAATGGTGAAGTAAAAACCACGTTAGTTCGTGGAGAAACAATTGTTTCTGAAAACGTTGAAATGCTAAAACATTTTCCAATTTTATGTGTTTCTTCCATGACAATGGATCTCCGATTTTCTCAAAGAATATTTAACTTATGGTCTGAATTCCATCCCAATCCTTCAAATCGGTTGGCAATTATTGGAGGTCCGATTACATCAGATATAAAATTACTAAATAAAATTCAAAATGTTGATTTATCAATTAATGGTATAGGTGAATTTGCGTTAGTAGCTCTATTTCAAAAAAATCTATCAAATATTGAAGAAAATTTAAGAATCTCAGATGATCCAAACTGGAAATCTAAATTGTTTTCATCAATCCCTGGTGTTTCATTCAAGAAATTAAATAAAATTTTAACTACACCAAAAAATGCACCAACCGAAAATAAATGGTTCGCTTCCACTTCTGGATATCCTGAAAAACTGAAAAGTTACAAGGATTTTAAATCTGCAAGAATATTCATAGAAACTTTGCGTGGATGCTCAAATTTTCGAAGAACGGGATTAGAATTAAAAGACGCAAAACTTTGTTTGGATAATTCATGTAATATATGTCGAGAAGAGAATTTTAGAACGCAAATGAATTGCCCTATTCAAATTGCACCTGGTTGTGGGTTTTGCTCAACAATTAATGAATTTGGCTATCCCAAATCACGAGATATTACCGCCATTATTACGGAAATAAAGAAATTAATTGAAATGGGCGTTAGTAGAATCGTATTAGGAGGACCTGGATTTTTTGATTTTCACAGAGAAGATTTGGTTTCAAGCGCGTTAATCAATCCTTCTTATCCTGAACCAAATTATAGATCTTTAGAGACTTTCATTAACCAACTACTATTTATTGACAAAATAAAGAACCACGAAGTTCAACTATTCATAGAAAATGTCAAAGCAGTCTTATGCACTAATCGAGCTTTGGATATAATTTCAAAAATTCCTAGATCCATTTTTTCTATAGGATGTGAAACTGGTTCAAACGAATTTAGTAATTTATTGGGAAGACCAGGATCCCCTGAACAGACTTATGATGCAGTATCCCGTGCCATTGAAAGAGAAATTAGAGTTCATGTCTATTTTATTCATTCTCTACCTGGAGATACTGAAAAATATACTAAGGAAACATTAGAATTACTTAACAAATTTGTAAATCTTGGAATAGATAAAATAACTATATATAAATATCAAGAATTACCAGGTGCCCCTTTTTATCATATTCCAAGAAAATTAATTCATTTTGACAAGAAAACAATTAAAAATTTTAACAAAATCAAACGATTCGTAATAGGATACAACCGTTCACAAAAACAGAAAATGCTTGGAAAAATAGTGAAAGTTTTTTTAGCTGAACCAAATACCATGAGTCCTACTGATGTAATAGGTTGGATTTTAGAAGGAGGGCCAAAAATAACAGTTAAAAATGCAATAAAATCATTGGGTAATTTTGAAGAAGTTCAAATTTCACGAGTTATCACTGATCGATTAGTTGAAGGTTTATTGATTGAAAAATAAAAAAAGTCAAGCCTAAAAAAATGTCCTTCATTAAGTTTCTAAGGAGAAAAAAATGTTAGATATCAAGCTATTTCGCGATAATCCAGATATTATACGAGAATCAGAAAGAAAAAGATTCCGTGAAACAGAAAATATAGATAAAGTAATTGAATTTGATACAAAATGGCGAAAAGCCTTACAAGATCTTCAAGATTTACGCGCACAACGGAATAAAATTTCACGTTCATTTAAATCCGCGGCTAAGGAAGGACCGGAGAAATTAGCTAAATTAAAAGAGAAATCTTCAAAAATTAAAGAACAAATTCAAGAAACCGAGCCTTTAATGGATGAATATCTTAAAAAGCGCGATTATTATCGGCATAAAGTTGGAAACATATTAATATCTGATGTACCAATCGCAGAAGATGAAGAAGGAGATAAAGTACTACGTAAATCTGGTAAAATTCCTAAATTTAACTTTGAGATTCATAATCATGTTGATTTAGTTTCAATGATTGATGGTGTTGAAATAGAAAAAGCAACGAAAATTGCAGGATCTAGATTTTATTATCTTAAAGGAGATTTAGTTAGATTAAATTTAGCCCTACTTCAATATGCTTTAGATTTTTTAACAGATGAAGGATATACTCCGTATTGGACTCCATATTTTACAAAACATGAAGTTATGGCTGAAGCGGCTGAATTATCAGATTTTGAGGAGCAACTTTATAAAATTGAGGGTGAAGATCTATATTTAATCGCTACAAGCGAACAACCCCTTGCAGCCCTTCATAGAAAAGAAGTTATTGATGAAAAAACGCTCCCTCGAAAGTATTGTGGGATCTCATCATGTTTCCGTCGGGAAGCTGGTTCACATGGAAAAGATACCTTAGGAATATTTCGCGTTCATAGATTTGAAAAAATAGAACAGTTTATTTTCTGCAAATCTGAAGATTCAAATGATCTTCAAGAGGAACTTATCTCTAATGCTGAAAAAATATATAAAAATCTTAAAATCCCATATCGAGTTGTTTCTATTGCAAGTGGGGAATTAAATGACATGGCCGCAAAAAAGTATGATTTAGAAGCATATTTTCCTGCAAGTAAAACTTATCGGGAATTAGTGTCTTGTAGTAATTGCACTGATTATCAAGCGAGGAAATTAAATATAAGAAGTGGTATTTTAGGTGATAAATCAACATTTAAGACACTTCATACTCTAAACAGCACAGCAATTGCTACTGAACGAACAATTTGCTGTATTTTAGAGAATTATCAGCAAGCTGATGGTACTGTTAAAATACCAGAAGTCCTAATACCATATATGAACGGAAAAAAAATAATGGGGCCAAATAAATCAAGTTAACATAATCGTTGCTTGACCTTCTGTTACAATTACTCCATCTTGGTTCGTTACATTGGTTGTTAAAATCAATAACTTCATTTTACCATCCTTTTTAACCAATTTTTCTTTAACCATTGCAGTTGCTGTTAAAGTTTCACCAATAAACACAGGTTTTTTAAACTTAACATATTGGTCTAAATATAAAGCACCTGGACCTGGCATCTTCATGCCTATTACCGCTGAGATAAGGCCTGCACTAAGCATTCCGTGAGCTATCCTATTTTTAAACATAGATTTCTTCGCGTATTCTTCATTTACATGAAGTGGATTAAAATCTGTGGTTATTTCTGCAAAAGTCATTACATCTTCATTGGTGATTGTCTTTGTAACTGACTCCGAATCACCGACACTAAATTCATCAAAACTTTTTTTTTTTATTTCCATTTTTTTCACTTCTAACTTCATTTTCACATTCAGAACATATTGGATGAGTAGATGAAACATAAGTTGCTTCTCCACATAAATGACAAAACATTTCAGTATTTTCTGAAGAAGAATATCGATTTGATATTGAACATTGCCCCCCACATAAGGGACAATAAGGATTATTTTTATCTATTTCGATTGATTCACCACATCGAATACAATAACCAAAATTTTGTTTTATCAAAATATATCAACTTATTTAGCTAGTAAAAAATTTATGAATATAATAATCTTATTTTTTCTTAGCTATTATTGAAAAAAAAGATACAACATAATTGTTCATTTGTATAATAGAAAATTTAGGTATTTAAAAATGGTACGAATAAATAAGTCGGGAGAAGTATTTGTTAAACTTCTTTATTGGGGATGTGTTGGATCGGGGAAAACGACAGCTGTTAACACTCTCTATCGGTTAACAAAAGAAGGAAAATATGGAGAAGACTTAACTCCGACAGGAAATCTTATAAAAATTGCAATGGCAAGTGGATCCACTCTATTTTATGATAGAGGTATATTCCAATCAAAGAAACAAGCAAAGATCTTTTATCATGTTTATACTGTTGCCGGTCATGCAAGATTTTCACCTTTACGAAAAAAAATTTTCCTAGGAACTGATGGTGTGATATTTGTTTTCGATGCTCAAAGAAGCAGGATAGAAGATAATATAAATTCTTTGAGGGAATTGAAAAACGTTGCTGTAAATAAACTAATTTCTGAAATACCGATGCTTGTAATGGTAAATAAGCAAGATTTACCGAACCCAATGGAAGATGCTGAGGTTGAACGAATTCTTCGTAGTGAAAGACTTTTTTATCCATTTGGGCATAATTTTTTTACTTGGAATCCAATAATCTATGAAACTGTCGCATTATATTCAAATGTACAAAATGTGTATAAGATTTTTGCTGAGCTAGCTAGGCGCACAACAATATATAAAACGCGTAATAAATACATTCATTTTTAAAGAAAAAACACAAAATGGTTTCAATTCATTTTTTACTTTGTTTTAATGAAAACTCTTATAGCAAATTTTAGATTAACTAAATAATAACAACATAATTTACTAAATAAAATTGAATATAAAACTATTAATAAAAAAAAATCTTATTAAAGACATAAAAACAATATTGTTCAATCGTTTATTAGTGAAAATAAAAATCTCGGTATTCAAAGATGGTTAGAATCAATAAAACGGGAGAAGTATTTGTTAAACTTCTTTATTGGGGATGTGCTGGATCGGGGAAAACAACGGCAGTTGATACTCTTTATAGATTGACAAAAGAGGGCACTTTCGGAAAAGATGTAACTCCCACAGGCAATTTAACGAAAATTGCAATGGCAAGTGGATCCACTCTATATTTTGATAGAGGTATTTTTCAGTCAAAGAAACAAGCAAAAATCTTTTATCATGTTTACACAGTTGCTGGCCAAGCAAGGTTTTCACCACTTCGAAAGAAAATATTCTTAGGAACCGATGGAGTGATTTTTGTTTTTGATGCTCAAAGAAGTAGAATAGAAGACAATATAAATTCTTTAAAGGAATTGAAAAGTGTTGCAATAAATAAACTTATTTCCGAATTACCAATGCTGGTTATGGTAAATAAGCAAGATTTTCCAAATCCACTAAAGAAAGCAGAAGTAGAAGAGATTTTAAGTCAAGAAGGTATATTTTATCCGCCAGATCATAAATTATTTGCATGGAATCCTATTGTATATGAAACTATCGCTTTGCATTCAAATGCACAAAATGTTTATAAAGTATTTGCAGAATTAGCGCGCCGTACTGCGGTTTACCAAGCTTATGGTGACGGGAAAGCTCCAGATACTACAAAACCGATAAAATTACCTCCCGATGTTCCAGATTTATAAAAATTATCGGATTCTTATTTTATTTTAATTTTGAATTTCGAAAAATTATTAATTTATTATTAATTTAAGTCGCCTAGAGTCGAGATTTAAAATGGTTAAGTCGGGATATAAATATATTGCAGAAACATTTGAAAAACATGATAATTCTTTTAATTCTGAAAATTGGAAGAGGATGATTGATCTAAGACGAGGTCCCACCACTGTACGAATCGATAAGCCAACAAAGTTACATCGAGCACGTTCACTTGGATACAAAGCAAAACAAGGTTATATTATCGCTATAACCAAAATTCGTAGAGGAACAATGGCTAAAATTAGGCCTAAAATGGGCCGAAAAGCTGCAAACCTTGCAGTAAATAAGATAACAACAAAGAAAAATTTACGATGGATCGCAGAAGAGCGAACAGCGAAGAAATATCCTAATTTAGAAGTTTTAAATTCCTACAAAGTCGGTTCCGATGGAAAATCTCATTATTTTGAAGTAATTTTGATTGATCCCGACCATCCTGTTATAAAAGCTGATCCAAATATCAATTGGATTTCTCGAAATAAT
>JAUWPK010000223.1 GCA_030611625.1 Promethearchaeum sp.
CGGTTTCCCACGTGTCTTTACCCATACAGTGTCACTACATGGAATAATTTGAATAGAATCATCATCAAAGAACAGAAATACAGGTTCGGGAGATTTCCCGGTAAATATAAGCATATCATAACCGGCCCTACGCATTTGAGCTCCAACAGATCCCGATGAAATCCCAAATCCAATTCTACCAGAAATTGGGCTTTTTGCACCAACTGCATACTTCGAAGAGGTTGGTACTATTGTTCCTGGGAAAGGTCCAATAGCAACGATGAATGGATTTCGAGGATCGAAAGGATCTATGCCAACTGGGCATTCATCCCATAATATCTTGGTTACGAATCCGTATCCTCCAATATATTTTTTGCAAAATTCTTGACTGAGCACTTCTTTCTTTGTTGTACCAGTTGTAAGATCAATTCTCACACAAACTTGTGTATAAGCATTTACCATAATTATTTTCTTCCTCAATTTTTATACTCTATTATTCATTCCAAAAAAGATGTTAATACCATTATAATGATCAATTAAAGATTGAACTATTTTAAAATAATCCAGCTGTATGTTTCCACCAAAATCATTAAGTATCAATTGTGAATCTTTTACTATTTTAATTCTTGTCTCAGAAACAAGTTTGTCATTTAATTTCCATGTCGGTAACCTGGTATAAACCCATTTTCTGAAATGATCTTTTTCCTTTTCTAATTTTTTTATTTCATTCGGCATTAAAGAGCGGATTTTTTCAATCATAATCTGAATATAAGGCATATCAAAAATTCGTTTACCTTCTAATGCTAGGAAAATATCTTCGAGATAAGGCTCCCGAACATGGGTATCAAGTGAGCTAACAGTTGTTTTAATAAATAAATCTAAGAACTCTTCCTTTTCCAATTCCGAAGCAAAAACGATTGCTGTGCTTAAGTAATAATTTAATTGTGCAATTTTTCGATTGTCCCAGAAAGTTTTGCCCAACGGGTCCATATTTTTAATTTTGTCAACGATCTTATCAACCATTTGATTAACTTTTAGATCATCGGTTTCTTCCATATTCATTTGAATTATTGTTCGAATTTGACCTACTTGTGAGGCAATTTCTATGAGATTCTTTTCTAAAAATGATAATAAGTCCTTCTTCTTTTCAATTAATTCTAATGATAATTTATTTCCTTTTTTCGTAAAACCTAGTGATGACAGAAAATTCTTAAATTCCAAATCCTCAGGAACATCAATAATTATAAAATCAATACCATCTAATCCAAAATATTCGAATAGCTTAATGAATGTAAAATTTAGAATTCCCCTAAATGAATGGGACCTATTCATTCCGGCAGGACCAAATTTAAGTTTATTACCTACTTTTTCAATTCCAATAAACATACCAATATGAATATCATTAGAGTAAATATCAATTATTTCGGTAATTGTTTTACGTGGGCGTTTAGTTAATCGAATCATTTCGGCTTCTCCGAATTTTAATTCGATTGGGAAGAATTCCTTTGATTTAAAGAACTTATGGGCTATCTTATTTGATTCTGTTGTTATTTTTAACACCTCAAACTACTACAATTTTTTCAAATTAACATTAAAAAAAAACATTTCATTTTTGAATTAGAGAAGTTTAATTTATTTTTTTCTTCTCGGTTATTGACTCAAGACAAAGAAAGATATCTACAATTCTTAATTAAATCTCTCCTATAACTCATTTATTTGAAGATCGCGGATTTTTTCCAAGTGATTTTAATTCCTTCACGAATTCTTTCGAAATTTCTGTCAGTTCTGCGCCTTCCGATGCACTAATGTGTTCTAGTCTAACTCTTTTCGGGTTAAATCCGAATTGCTTTACAAATTCTTTAATTAAGGGTAATCTTCTCACCGTCTTGTGATTTCCATTAACATAATGACAATCACCAATATGGCATGCTCCAATTAGAACACCATCTGCACCTCGCTTCAAAGCCTCAATAATGAATCTAGATTCTACCCTTCCTGAGCACATAACTCGCATAATTCTTAGATTTGCGGGGCGCTGCATTCTAGATGTACCTGCTTGATCCGCACCTGTATATGTACACCAATTACAAAAAATTGCTAAGATAAAAGGTTCGAAATTATTTGGTTTATCTACACTTTTTTCTGACATTTTAATATAATCCTCCTAAAACATCAGTAATGATTGTCATCAATTGATCACCCGAAAAATGATTCTGTTCAATTGCATTTGACGGGCAACTTGCGACACAAGTACCACATCCATGACACATAATCGGATTTATGTAAGCAACTTTATGAGATTCATCGAAAGTAATTGCACTGTATGGGCATAAATTAATACATGAGCGGCACCCCGAACATAAATTTGGATAGACCACCGCATAATAAGGGTCTACCTCTACTTCTCCCTTTGCCATTAAAATTGCTGCTCCCGAGGCAGCACCTTTAGCTTGACTGACAGTATCGGGGATATCTTTAGGACCTTGAGCTACTCCGGCCATAAAAATTCCTGCAGTTAAAGAGTCTAAGGGTCTAAGTTTAGGATGAGCCTCCATAAAAAAACCATCTGAGGTTTGCTGGATCCCTAGCATTGTAGCAACATTGGTAGCATCTGTTCTTGCTTCAACACCTGTTGATAACACAACCAAATCTACATTTATTGCAATTGGTTGGCTTAAAAATGTATCTTCTCCACGAAGTAATAAGGTTTTATCTGGATTTTCATATATTTCTGCCAATCTTCCCCTCATATATTTAATCCCAAAATCATGACTGGATGATTCGTAAAATTCTTCATATCCCTTTCCAAAAGCCCTTATATCCATGTAGAAGATATAACATTCTGCTTCAGGATGTTTTTCTTTATACTGGCGCGCTTGTTTTATTGCATACATACAACAAACACGGCTGCAATAGGGATGATATCCTTCTCTGTTATCCCGGCTTCCAACACATTGTAACCAAGCTACGCTATGAGGAGGTTTTCCATTTGAAGGGCATACAGGTTTTCCTAAATTTGGACCAGTGCTAGAAAGATTACGCTCCATTTCAAGACCGTTGATAACATTTTCATATTTTCCATATCCATAATTTTTAAGATTGGTTGGATCAATTTGATCAAAACCCGTTGAAACGATAATAGTACCTACTTTTAAAGTCGAATAATGATCTTCCTCATCGTAGATAATTGCTCCAGGTTCACAAATACTAGGTGAAGCACAATTTCCGCATTTTATACAATGATCTATATCTATGGTATATTGGCCTGGAACTGCTTGTGGAAATGGAATATATATGGCCTTACGCGGACCCATGTTTAAATCGAAGTCGTTTGCACAAATAACGGGGCAACTGTCAACACATGCACCACATGCAGTACATTTGAGTTGATCAATGTAATGTGCCTTATGTTTAATTTTGACTTCAAAATTGCCTATGTATCCATCTACTTTTTCCACTTCAGAATATGCCATAATGTGAATATTTGGATTTCGGGATACATCAACCATTTTTGGGGTTAAAATACAAGATGAGCAATCCATTGTTGGAAAAGTTTTATCCAATTGTGCCATATGACCACCAATCGTTGGCTCTCGTTCAATTAAATATACTTTAAAACCTTGATCAGCAAGATCCAAAGCAGAGTTCATACCCGCAATACCAGCTCCGATTATTAATGTAGAAGGTTTTACTTTGACTTTTATGGTTTCTAATGCTTTTAATTTACGGACTTTTGCAACTTGCATTCGTATGTGATCTTTTGCTATTCTTTGGGCACCCTCATGATCATACATGTTAACCCAGGTTGCATGTTCTCTAATATTAGCTTGAGCAAAATAAAATGGATTCAATCCATTACTTTTTAAAACGCGTCGAAAGGTTGGTTCATGCATTCTAGGACTACAAGCAGCAACAACAACACGATTAATTAAACCATCTTTAATATCTTTTGCTATTTCAGCTTGACCGTTATCAGAACAGTAGAATTTATATTTTTTACATAGCGTAACATTTGGAAGAGTTTTACCGAATTCAATCATATCATCCATTTCTAAAACTCCTCCTATATTTATACCACAATTACAAATGTATAATCCTATTCGGACATCTTCTTCCTTTGGACTCTTTGATTTTGAAATCGTTTTTGGATTACTTTCAGTCATTTTTTATCACGATAGCGTTATTTTATCTTATTTTTTTCCTTCATTTATAGATTTGAACTCTAATTTTACAAGTTTATCAAAATTGGTTAATTGCATTAGTTTTTGAATTTCTAACACAGCCTCAGGATGAGAATGAGTTGTAGGTGGAATTTTTGAAAGACCATAAGATTCACGAGCTTTTGACCACTGGTTTTCTTCACTATTCTTTGTAATTCCTAAAGGTACACCATGACCCGTGTCAGCTAGTACTTGAGTTACTTTTTGATGAGCAGGTTTTATAAATCCCCGTTGTGTGGCTAAATTTCTCAATTTTATAATTACATCTGTTACTGGGATGTTTCTAGGACATCTTTCATAGCAAGTATAGCAAGTAGAGCAAAGCCAGATGTCTTCGTCGGAAAGGACTTCATCCAAAGACAAGACAGCTTTCCTCATAATTTGACGAGTGCGAATTGCAGTTCTTCGACCAGAGGGGCAAGAGCCAGTGCACGTCCCACATTGAAAACACGCTTTCATAATTCTTAGAGCTTCATCTTTTATGATCTCATCAGAAATATCATTACTAATATTAAATATAATGTTCGGTGTTATTTTTTCCATTTTTTTCCTCTAATTTATGGCTATATTATTGATTTCTTTAAGAAATTTGATCAGAAAATTACATTATAAATAATCAAAATTTTATAGAACTCTGATTATTGAAGTTGTATTATGATTTAGAAATGATAAAATTCGGTTAAAAAGCTTAACTATTTTTTTTATAGAAAACAGTAAAATTAAAAGATCTACTAAAATCACTTTCCGTAGCTTTCTTAAGGTTATCAAAAAACTAAAGAGAAAAAAATTACTATCTCGGTGTTTTTGTTCTAATTCCAGGAGTTTTTGATCTAATTCCCGGTGTTTTTGTCTTTATCTTATGAATTTGGTTTTCTAAATCGCGCTGTAAATTCTGAACTTTTCGCATTCGTTGATCCAAATCTTTTTCCAAATGTTTTATTTTTGATTTTTCTTTTTCGATACTGTTACGTTCATTTTTCAATCGTTTCTTTTCATTTTCAATTCGATGATTATCATTTTGAAGTCGTCTATTTTCATCTTTCAATTGATCATTGTCATGCTTGATTCGATTCCAATCTTGTTTAGCATCATTAATTTTTTTTTCAGTTGAACGGAGTTTTTTTTCTGAACTTGGAATTTTATTTCGAATATTATTCAAATCATTTTCTGCTTGGTTGCGTTTTTGTTGAGTTCTTTTTAAATCATCAGCAGCATTTCGTTGGATTTTGTTGAGGCGATCTTCTTCTTGTCTGCGTTTTTTCTTCAAATTTTCTTTTTCATCTTGAATACGATCATCTGCTTGTTTGCGTTTTTTCTTCAAAACATCTTTTTCATCTTGAATTCTGTCTCGATCCCGATTTAGATCATCTTTTTCACGATTCAGACGATTCCGTTCATTTTTAATTCGATCTTTGACATCATTCATCCTATCAATTTTATCTTGTAAATCGTTATGTTCTCTTTTGGTTGCCTTTAGATCTTTTTCGAGATTTCTAATATCCTCAATTTTATCTTGCCGTTGTTGCTCAATATCTTCCAATGAATCCGAATATTGTTGCATTTTTTTAAGAATTATTTGCCATTGATTCCGCTCTTCTTGTAATTTTCGGCGTTCATCTTCAAGTTTTTTCCGCTCGTTCTTCAATTGATTAATATCTAGAACCGGAGGTGTTTTTTCTATAATTTCTGGAGTTTTTTCCACAATGTTTGGAGTTTTAACGCGAATATTTTGACCAGGTGTTTTTTCTTTTACCATATTATCACAAATTATAATTTTGGGGATTAAATTAAGTTCTTCTAATCTAAAATGCATTACTAACCTTTATTTATGTTTTGGTGGACTTATGCGGTCAAATTTTTTACAAAGTTTATATGCACAAAAATAGAATATAGATTAAATTTCTATATTTAGATAAAAAATGGAAATGAAAAGAAAAAATAAGTGAAAAATTATGAGTGAAAATTTTGATGATTTAGATGAGGATTTGGAAGATATCGAGGATAAAACCCCTGCTATTGCATCCAAAACTCCAAATGTAGCCCAAGCTCCTGGAGGGAAAGATATTTCAATTTTCTTCATGTCAACTATTGGGCCTGGAGAAAAGAAACAAAAATTGTTGGTTAATACTGGGAACAACGTAGGAGATATAAAAACAACCGTAGGAAATATTTTTGGAATAAATCCATCCG
>JAUWPK010000364.1 GCA_030611625.1 Promethearchaeum sp.
CGGTTGGAATACCTTTGATACTTTAGCACCCTTAAGTGCGCATGAAATTGGTCATTTAATCCATTTCCACTGGCGAAAAGAAATGAATTTACCAATTGAAAGCCAATCCCCTTTTTGGCAATTATATGAAGAAGGATTTGCAATGCGTTGTGAGCATAAAATTATGGAAGAAGAATCTTGGCATCAACAAATGGGGCAAGAAAATTGGGTTCAATGGTGCAAATCACACCTTTCTTACTTAGCACAAAAATTTTTGGATGAATATAATAACGATAATAAGGATATGCTTAGAAATTTCTTTGGAAGCTGGTTTGATATTGAAGGAAAAAAACAAACAGGGTATTATCTGGGGCATGAAATCATTAAAATTTTAGAAGAAAAAGGAGATTTTGAGGAAATAGGTGTAATGAGTATGAAGGAGATTGATCAAAAAGTGAAACGAAGCTTGGAAAAAATTTGTGCACGAGCTATGGCTTCTTAGAAAATCATTTTTTTAATTAATAATTCAATTACATTGAAACATCTTCTTTTTTTTAGGAAATAATTTAAAGACTGAGTTTTTCAATAGTTCTTTAAGATGTCTGATTTTGATCTTTCTTTTTGGTTAGAAAAATACAAAGAAAAGGAGATACAGCCAAGTGATTTGGCAAATATAATCAGTCCAGGATCCCGAATATTTATCGGTACTGCATGTTCGGAGCCATTATTTCTAACAAGTGAATTAGTTCATGATAAATATCGCTGGACAGATTGTGAGATAATTCATTTACTTACACTTTCAGATCAAAAATTCTTCAGTGATAAGTTTCCAACACGATTTCGCCATAACACGTTATCTATGCTGGGGACAGATAATATTCGCGATGCAGTTGAAAAAGGGCAGAGTGATTTTATTCCAATAAAGACATCGGAAATTGTTAAATTGCTGAAATCTCGCTCATTAATAATAGATATTTGTTTACTACAAGTCTCACCCCCTGATCAATATGGGTATTGTTCGTTTGGAATCAATGTTGATATTAACCGATTAGTTGCTCAAGTATCAAAAAAGGTTATTGTGCAGATAAATCCGCAGATGCCCTTTACTTATGGAGATTCAAGTATTAATCTTGAAGATATTGATTTTTTCGTATTCAAAGACTACCCATTATTAGAATTTAAATATGATTTAAATAGCAAAGATCGAGAAATAATAGAAAAAATTAGCAATTATCTTTCCAGGTTAATTGAAAACGAATCTACTTTAAATATTGGATTAGGAAAACTACCAAATTCAATTTGGCCATTTTTAAAGAATAAAAAGGATTTAGCAATTTTTTCAGAAATGTTAGTTTTAAACCCTGATTTAATTTCTCTAATAAAAAATAAAACCATTTCATGTAAAAAAAATCTACACCAGCACATAATGACATCTTTTTTATTGGGTACTAAAGAAAATTATCAATTTGTCAATCGAAATCCATTCATTAAATTTAAAACTTCAGAATATATGTTGGATATCGAAAATATTGCTAAAAATAGAAAATTATGCTCGATATATGGAACTTTATTTGTTGATCTTTCAGGTCAAATAAGTAATCACCTTCCAAATAAATTTTACGGGGGAATTGGAGGAGAACATGATTTTGTGCAAGGAAGTAGTCGATCACCAGGGGGAAAAACGATAATATTAGTCCCCAGTACGACTAAAGATGGTTCTCAATCAAGAATTGTACCGATAGTTAAGAGATGTAGTTTACCAGCATATGACGTTCATTATGTAGTCTCCGAATGGGGAATTGCACATCTGGCTGGTAAAAATGTAAGAAATAGAGCTTTGCAATTGATAGGGATTTCTCATCCTAAATTCAGAAAAGATTTATTAGAGCAGGCAAAGAAACTTCATTATTTATACGAAGATCAGTTATTGCCCTTAACAAAAGATGGGGCTGTAATCGTTTATCCTGAACAATACGAATGGGATTTTATTATAAATACAAAGAAGAAAGTTCATTTTCGTCCAGTTAAACCCGCTGATGAAAGAATACTACAAAGATTTTTTTATACAATGGATGAACAATCGCGAATATTTCGGTTTCTTACTCCAAAGGCAGCATTTCCTCATGAAGATGCACAATTTGAAGTAAATATCGATTATAATAATACAATGGTAATAATAGGATTAGTTGGAGACGAAGAAAGTAAAGAAATTGTAGCATCCGGTAGTTATTATAAAGATCCAAGCGGTAGTACTAACATGGCAGAAATTGCGGTATGGATTTCAAAAGAATGGCATAAACTAGGATTAGGATACCATATGTTTTCTCGATTATGTGAAATTGGACAAGAAAAAGGTTTAAACGGGTTTTTTGGGGAAGTATTTGCACAGAATATCGGAATATTAAAAATCTTGAAAAACTTACCTTTTAAAGTTATTTTTGATGATTATGGTGAGACCTTTGAGTTTTCATTCCGTTTCAAAAACCGAATTTAAAAAAATTTTTCTGTCCTTTTTTTTATATAAAAAGATGCATTATCAAAATCGTTATGGATCTAATTATTTTCCACGTAGACCTTGATTGTTTTTTTGCAGCTGTGGAAATTTTAGATCACCCAGAATATAAAGGATTTCCAGTTATAACTGGTGCCGATCCAAAAAAAGGGAAGGGTAGAGGTGTTGTATCGACTTGTTCTTATGAAGCAAGAGAATTTGGACTCCATTCAGGTATGCCAATATCAAAAGCTTATTATCTCTGTCCACATGGGATATATGTTAAAGCAAATTTTAAACGAATTAAAGAAATATCAACACAAGTTATGAATATCCTCAATAAAT
>JAUWPK010000348.1 GCA_030611625.1 Promethearchaeum sp.
TTTATTTAGAAGATAGCCCCATGAGGCTTGAACCAACCAAAATACGGGAATTGAGCCAGTAGGATCACCCCTAGCTAATTCTTGTCCAATGATACCAGTGGTTACTGCGTCTAAACCTGCACCCCCGTATTTTTCATCGGCGGTACAAGCGAGTAAACCTAATTCAGCCATCCCTTTGACTATATCAAGGGGAATTTTCTTTGTTTTCTCCATTTCTAGAGCGATTGGAGCAATCTTTGATTGAGCAAAATCTCGGACGGATTCACGGATCATTTCTTGCTCTTCAGTAAATGTAAAGTCCATTTTTTATGATCACTTGATTAAATTTTAGTGAATTATCATATTAAATATTTTGAATTGTAAAAAGTGAAATTGCATAATGATTTAAAAAAGCAAAAAAAAATTTAAAAAAATACCAATAAGGATGTGTTTTTAGGAAATTATGCAAAATGCAATAAATTTAATGTTAAGAAAAAAAGAATAAAATACTTGAAAAAAAAATTAAGGAGCGCCTTTCCAATTAGCTGTTTCGACTTTCAGGAAGTATTGCTTTTCTTCTTCATTCATAATTGCTAAATTCAATTTAATATTCATTCCGAACGGATTCAACACATCTTGAATATTTCCAATCATCAATTTCCTAATATTTTCGGGTATTCCAGCGAACGGAAGGTTCAAAATCATATGGACTTTATTATCTTCAATTTTCACATCCTTGACCATACCTAATTGTGGTAATGAGGCATTAATGCTGGGATGCTTTGTTTTATTTAGTGTTTGAGTTATTTTATTTAAAAGATCATCGCTCATTAGAGACACCTAATGAATACATATGCAAAAAAATATAAAAACTTCTTTCTTACAAAAAAAAGATAATTCTTAGACAGATAACTCAGGTTTTTTATTAAAACTTTTTTTTAATGTCAAATTGATTTTTCATAGAAACTTATGGATCAAAATAATAAAATTCGATTTGATGCGTCGAAAATCGAAACTCAATTAAAAAAATTGGATGTCTACCAATATGAAACAAAAAAATTAAGAAATTCTGCAGTTTTAATTCCAATTCTTCCGATTCTTCCGAATCAATCCACATCTTCAAAACCATCAAGTTATCAAATAATAATGACGGGTAGATCCCAAAAATTGAAGCACCATACAGGAGAAATGAGTTTTCCAGGAGGTAAATTTGATCCTCAGAAAGACAATCATTTGAAGGATACTGCGTTGCGTGAAACTTATGAAGAAATCGGTGTTTCTCCTAAAAATATTAATATTATCGGAAATTTAGATGATTTACCCACATTAACAGGATGGACAATACGTGTTTTTGTAGGCATTTTAGATATACCTCAAGATTTTAAATTTGCAATCAACCAAGAAGAAGTTTCTGCGCTTGTTAAAATCCCCATTGAGTATATTATTCAGAACAACCTTTTCTATAAAATTCCATTTCCAAAAGATCGAAACTTTTCTATGCTCTGTTTTAATTATAAAGATTCTGAATTAAATCAAAATTTCAAGATTTGGGGTGCTTCAGCACATATGCTTCAAGAATTCTTAAAAAAATTGTACAATATAATAGTTATTAGTCCGGAATATAAACGTCCAACCCTAAAGGAATGTTTGGATGCTGTAAAAAAATAAATAGAGGTTAATTTTGTGTTTTACTCAGGGAAATGTTTTTAAATTTTTCTTTAATAGCCAAACGTTCTTTATAATTAGCATATTGATTATCTAAAATTCTGTGTTTACAATCGTTCCAACGTTTACGGTAGGGATAGAAATACTCCGAGATCTCCAAAATGTTACCAAAAATTACCTTGTAATTGTGAATAATTGAGATTTGAATATCGATTGGATAGAGTTCAAAAACACGTATATCATAAATTAATGAAAATTGACCAATTAAATCTTTTTGAAGGGAGATGTTTGCTTTGATATTTTTCAATCTAGAAATAACAGCAATGTCATAATCCGAATTTGGACGGGTACCTCCGGTTATTTGAGAACCAAATAATACAACTTCATAATGGTTCCTAAGTGAGTGAAGATCAGTTTGGATTTTATTCAAGACTTCTGAGTTCATTGATTAATTCCTCTATTTTATTTAACCAAATTTCTGTGACATCACTGATTTCTTGTATTGAATCTAAAATTATGGAGTCATCAATTCCATTATATCGATGAACTAATATATTTCTGAGTCCATTGGCTTTTATAAGTCGCTCTCCTATTTCGGGACTTATATTTTTGTGTTCAACTAACATGCGAATATTTTCTGCATCATTTTTAACAATTAAACCAAAATCCTTTACCAACATGGCGATTAGATCTACTAGGGATTCAATAGATGTCTGAATTGAGTAATAAGCCCCTCTTCTCTCTATTTCCTTAGTGAATCTTGTGGATATAAAAGGAATAGATTCCACAATATAATTTATTTTTTCTGTATAGCGGTTTAATCTCAATTCATCCATGCTTATATATACATTAGAAAAACAAAGAGTTAAATCTTTTATTATAAAACTGAAGTGCGTGTAAAACAACTAAATGAAAGAAAGAAAAAAAAAATTTTTACTTGTTTCAAATAAGATCAGTTATTAGGACAATAATAAAAAAAAGGAAAGATAATGAGTAATTTTTTTTGCTAAATTCAAATAAGATTAGTGAATTTAGGAAAAAATTCAAAAAAATTTTTAAATTGTGCGAAATCAGTTTACATAAGTTTATGAGTCGAGTGTTTGAAAAAATTGTCTCTGGGAAGCCCGGAGAAAAGCGATTTTTCTTAGGAAATGAAGCAGTTGCCCGTGGAGCATTAGAAAGTGGTATTGACGTCTATACATTTTATCCTGGGACCCCTTCCTCAGATGTGGGTGAGATATTTATGGAAATTTTCCGCGATGCTGGAATGAAATGGACAGAAACAAGTATCAATGAAAAAGTTGCTCTGGAAGTAGCAGGATCCGCATATGCTCGTGGTGCTAAATCAATGTGTGGTATGAAGAACGTTGGTTTAAATGTTGCCTCCGATCCATTTTTCGCTCTTGCTACAACAAAACCAAAAAATGAGAACTCGGCTCTGGTAGTACTCGTTGCTGACGATCCTGAGCAGCACAGTAGCGCCGTTGAGATGGATTCTCGACATTTTCTCAAACTTCTTAAAGTTCCAGCCTTAGAACCGGGTAATGCTCAAGAATGTTTAGATTTCACAAAGGAAGCCTTTAGGATCTCCAAAAAATTGAAGATACCCGTTATACTAAGAACGGTTAC
>JAUWPK010000288.1 GCA_030611625.1 Promethearchaeum sp.
TTTTATTATAGATTTTGCCCTTTCACTTGCTGTGGAAATATCGTTTATTATTTGATTGTGTTCTTCTGATAGATGTTCCGAATCCATTTGAAGTAAAGATACATTTCCTAAAATTACTGCTAAAATATTGTTAAAATCATGGGCAATACCACCAGCAAAATTACCTATATAATCCATTCTTTGCCTTATTTCCAATTCGGCTTCAATATTTCTTTGATGGGTAAGATCTGATAAAGCTCCAATAATTTTCGTGGGTATACCTGAAGAATCACGGAAAATTTTTGCGAAACTATGCCAAAGCCTAATTTTACCATCTTTCCTAATAATCCTGTAATCAAAATCAGTATTGATTTTTGTTTTACCTGCAAAATCTATTTCTTTTTTAACTCTTTCGAGATCATCTGGATGAACAAATCTTAAAAATTCAGTCATTCTCTTTGGAATATCATCATCAATTATCATTAGATGTTTTTTAATATCTCCAAACCAATTCACTGAATGCTTTAATATATCATACTCAAAAATTATATCGGACACGTTTTCGGCAATGGTTCGAAACCGCTCTTCAGATATTTTAAGTGCTTCTTCAAATTTATGTTTTTGTGTAATATCTGATATTGCACTAATAGCTTTTTGCGGAATTCCATGGAGATCCCTAACAATTTTAGTAGTATCGTGGCAAAATATAATATCTCCATTCTTACGAACCATTCTATATTCAAAATCTATTTTATCTTCCTTGGATCCTAAGAACTTCATCATTTCTTTTTCCACTTTTTTACTATCATCTTCATGAATAAATTCATAGAATTTTCTAGGATGTTTATTGATTTCTTTCTCAGATATTCCAAGCAATGAGTCAAGATCACCAAAGATTTTCACATTTTTATCATTATAATCGTATTCATAAATTAAATCACTGCTATTTTCAGCAACAATACGAAATCTACTTTCTGATTGCTGGAGAATTTTCTCAAATTTGTATCTTTCAGTGACATCTGAAAGAGCTCCAATAACTTTTAACGGAATTCCATTTTTGTTCCGGAGAATTCTAATAACATCATGAACATAACGAACTTCGCGGTCCTTTTTTATAATTCGATAATCAAAAATCCCTCTCTCTTCCATAGAGGATATTAAATTGTCTACATTATTACGGATTTTCGTTTGATCTGACGGATGTAAGTGGGAAATCACTTCATCAAATGATTTTGGAATCTCATCTGATTTTAAACCATAGAAATTTTCCACATCTCCGAACCAAGCTAACACAGTTCCATCTATAGTAAATTGATAGATTAAATCCGAGCTGTTTTCTGCAACAATGCGAAAAGTTTCTTCGGATTCACGTAAAGCTTGTTCAATAATGTGCTTTTCTGTAATATCAGAAAGCGATCCAATCACTTTTATAGGTTTATCGGTTTTTGGATCCCTGATTACTGTAGTTGAATCATGACAGAAACGAATTTTTCCATCCTTTGTTTCAATTCTATATTCAAGATCCAAACGATCGTCTTTTGATGACAAGAATTTGCTCATTGCATCTTTAACTTTAGTACGATCCTCTTCAAATATAAAATCATAACTATGCTCTGGAGGGATTGGAATTTCTTCGGGAGATACTCCGAAAAACTTTGCAGCATCTCCAAACATAGTTATTTCATTTTTCTCATAATTATATTCATATATTACATCACTAGATTTATGAGCAATGATCCTAAATCTTTCTTCTGATTCACGTAATGCCTGCTCGATAGTATATTTCTCAGTGATATCATTTAAAACACCAACAATTTTTAATGCCTTACCTGCATCATTTCGTATAACCTCTACAGATCCTTGCCAAATTCTCTCCTTTTTATCTGTTGGGATTATTCGACATTTAAAAAATCCATGATTTTGAAGGTCATTTCGAACAATATCCTCAATTTCATTTTTGATACGATTCTGATCATCTGAGTGTATAAAATTTGATAACTCAGGAAAATTTCTTGGAATTTCTTCTTTCGGGATTTTTAGTAGAACGTGAAGGTCCCCAAACCAATAAAACTTATGTTCTAAGAGATTGTATTCATAAATTATATCGGATACATTTTGAGCTGCAATTTTAAATCTTTCTTCAGATTCACGTAGTTCCTGCTCAATTTCAATCTGATCGGTTATATCAAAAATGAATCCATAGTAATAAATCGTATTCCCAAATTTATCAAGCTCATCCCAAGTGTGGTCGAAAACCCATCTAATCTCCCCGGCTTTCGTAATAATTCGGTATTTTTGCAGAAAGGATTTCGTACCCTCTCTCATATGCCTTTGAGAGTCTGAACGAATTTCTTGAATATCATCAGGATGAACGATATCACTATAAACCATTCGATTAGAAAGAAATTCTTCTTGAGAATATCCAAATTGGGAGATGTTTTCAGACACATATAAAACCGGTTCATTGGGAATAGGATTCCAAATGAAAATAATAAGTGGGGAATGATTGATGAAACTTTCAAAATTCAAAATATCCGATTTCATATACGATAAATTTATACGTTTTCTTACGTAAAGATTTTTTCATGAAATTTTTTAGATAATTTTTACTAATCATAAAGTGCAGTTTTAGATAAAATATTTGAAAAAAGGCTATTCCTGATTAAATAAAACGGGTTAATATTTCCCCTAAAGATATAATCTCCCTTGATTTACCTGTAGGATTGGTGGGGACGTAAAGATCCCACCCTTTTCTAACAACCTCATTTGGTTCACCTTCTAAATTCATCATCTGACCATAATTATCCCATCGTTTCCTTGTTATTGTTCCTTTTTCTTCCAATCGGTTTAAAACTTGCATTAGGGTTGAAGGATCAACTCCATTGTCAAAAATATCAATCAACCTCTGAAAATCAATTGAACCTACCTCACAAATAAGGGAATTAATCACAGAACTAAGGCGTTCATTTGATTTATCTTTGAATTTAGTTAAACTGATTGGCGGATCACTAAAGAAACTGTTTAAAGTTTGCCGAATTAAAGCGGTTCGTGAAATATAACGCGATTCTCTATAACTATCCCACTCATCTAGCGTTGATTTACTCAATCTTAAAGAAACTTTTGTTAATTGTAATGAATTAGAGATTTTTCTATTTTCTTTGCTGTTCTTTTCTTCAATTTTTAGAAGTTGTTTATATTTACGGCTTTTTTTAATAACCACTATAGCCTTTTCATTATAATCATCTTCATTCAAAGATTTTAATAACAGATATAAATTAACTTTCGTAATTAAAAATCTTGAGGCTGTTTTCCCAATACTTTTAACATAAAGTTTCCAAATGTATAGCTCAGAAGGCAATATCTTAAAAGAGATTATCCGAGGACTTTCTATTTTTCCCATTTTGATCATTAACCGAAAATATTATAAGTTTTAATGTAAAAATTTCTCTATATAGTACTAGTACTAACAAGACATTTTAAGGTTGCTTAATTCACAAAGCCAAGATTTCAGATAAGAATCAGAAAAAAAAAATTATCAATTTTTCTGATCTTTGTAGGAATTTTCAAAAAAAAAATTAGTGAAAATCATGGCAAAAGAAAAAGAACACATGAATTTGGTCATTATAGGACACATCGATAACGGTAAAAGTACAATGATGGGGCATTTACTTATTGCGACGGGTGCAGTCTCGGATCGAGAGGCACGCGAAATGGAGAAAATGGCTAAAGATTTAGACCGAGAATCTTGGAAATTTGCATATTTCCTCGACAGACTTGCAGAAGAGAGAAAAAGAGGTATTACAATCGATCTCGCGTTCCGCAAATTTGAAACAAAATCAAAATACTTTACAATCATTGACGCACCAGGACATCAGGATTTCGTAAAAAATATGATTACCGGTGCTTCTCAAGCAGATGCTGCAATTTTAGTATTTTCTGCAAAAACCAGTGAATTTGCTGCAGCAATTTCTGATAATGGACAAGGGCGTGAACACGCATTTTTAGCTCGAACATTAGGAGTAAAGAAAATAGTTCTCGCGATTAACAAAATGGATGACGCGAGTGTGAGTTACAAAGAAAAGCGTTATAATGAAGTAAAAGATGAAGTTGAAAAACTCTTAAAAGTTGTAGGGTATAATACTGAAAAAGACGTAATGTTTCTACCGGTTAGTGCATTTGTCGGTGACAATTTAGCTAAACCATCCGAAAATATGAAATGGTTCAAGGGACCAACCCTCGTAGATGCATTAGACGATCTTCCAGTACCATCCAAACCAACAGGCAAACCTTTAAGATTACCAGTCCAGGATGTTTATAAAATCAAAGGTTCTGGTGTTGTGCCAGTAGGCAAAATTGAAACAGGAATGTTAAAGGTGGGTATGAATCTAAAAATTGCACCAACCGATTTTGAAGGTGAATTACGTTCAATTGAAATGCATCATGAAGCAATGGAAGAAGCCGGTCCAGGTGACAACGTTGGATACAATATTCGTGGTGTAACCATGAAAGATGTTTACCGTGGTTGTGTTGTTGCTGAGGCAGCTAAACCTTGCACAGTAGTTACTCCAAAAGGAATGATTACCACTCATGTCATTGTTATCTGGCACCCTACAGCAGTCGCAATTGGTTATTGCCCAGTAGTTCATTCACACACAGCTCAGATAGCATGTAAGTTTATGGTATTAACAAAAAAGATGGATCCAAAGACAGGTCAAGTAAGCGAAGATAATCCTCAATTC
>JAUWPK010000277.1 GCA_030611625.1 Promethearchaeum sp.
TTTAATCCAAGAAGGTTTAGTTAATCTTCAAGAGAGAATGTCAGCGGAATCCAAACGATGGTCAACAGAAGATATGGAATATCACTTCAACGAGTTGTGGGAAAAACAAGACTTCAAGGAAGATGAGTTTTGAAGTCTATGTTTTTTTTTACTTTCCATTTAGTGTATTTAAATTAATGAACAATGCTTAAAAATCATTAAATAAAGAAACGTTTAAATTTATCTAAGATGAATTTAAACGGAATTGATCGCTAAATGGGAAAAATTAGATCTTCAAATCTTTGAGATCAATTTCATCAAAGTCCGTGGAATTTGCGAAAAGCTTTTTACTGGAATATAATAGCCACGACCAGCTCGGGCAATTTTTTTACATACCAGCTGACCCCGAGTCTGAATTTTTTTGGATATATCTTTTTGGGATTCTGGAGGAATATTAATTACATGAAGTCTGGGAAATTTTGTAGCAATTAAAGATGGGTCTTTTCCTCTGTTAAAATCACCGTCAGTTATAAGAATTCCTACTCTTTTTTTTATACTCCTTATTTCTATTTTATTTAATTGTTGTAAACCTTTCTTTAAACCAGCAGAAATATTTGTAAAACCAATCGCTTCCGTCTCCAAAATTTGATCGATTAATCTGGTAATATTATTTTGTGTTTTTATTTCCTTTAGAACTAAGGCTTTCGAATTAAATAGAATTATAGATGTGAAATCCTTTGACATGGCATAGGTTAGTACTGAAGTTGTTAGGGCAGCATTTAGTAATAACTTTCCAAACATTGAACCTGATGTATCAAGGATTAGAACTACACCTCGTTTTCTTTGCCTTCTTTCTATACCTATAATGTCAGAAAATCGTAGAATCTGGTTTCCATTTTGTAGATAATTAAACAAGGTCTGATCTAAATCAAATTCATGGATTCCGGGATAATATTTTATACGATGACGGGCTTTACCATGTGATCCTCTCCCGGATATATTAAGAGAATGCCTTAGAATAATTGATCGAGTCAGTTTTTGGAGCATTATTTTAAAAGATCGCGGCGCATGAGGTCTAACCAAAAAATACAAAAAAGGAATGAAGGAATCTTGTTTATTTTTAAATTTTTGAGAAAAGAGCTGATTATATTCGGATTTTTGGAGCTCTGCTGTAACCGCATATATATTTGATTGTGCCATTCCCATTAAGGCTTCTATGTTTCCCTCTCTGATTGATAAGCCTGTCATACTCTTAATATCTTTAAATCCGATATCCTTAGCCAATTTAGAATATTTTTTTTTGTTGACTCTTTTACGCATAATTTCGTATTTTAGAAGATCTGCTGCTGTTAGGTTTGAAAATCTTAATTTTTCAATCTTGGCTTCATCGGGTCCTATACTTTTGGCATTCTCCGCCGTTATTAAAAATTTTCTAAAACAGTATCAACAATCTCTATAATAATATCACGAATTGTCCGATCAGTTCCGTCGGTCAATTCCACTTTTGAATGAAGTGCCATAATTGCGGTATCTTGCCAGAATCGGGTATTTGGTTTTTTTTCATAAGCTTGTGCTAATTGTGCAAGATCAATTGCGCCTCGAATTGATGACCCTCTTCTGAAATCGGGATGTGTTCGAGTTAAATCAATTATTTTTACCGCTATGGTTGCGATTAAATTGCTGTGTGGTAATTCATTGTTTATATTTAGTTTCACAATATCAATTTCTTCATGCTCGTATTGATAATCAATTTTTACCCAAACAAATCTATCTTTTAAAGCCTCCCCCAAAGCGGAAACACCAACGTGGGCTGAAGGATTTTGAGTCGCGATTGTGATAAACCCATTTTTTTCACTTGCTGATATAGTTTTTAATTTTGGAATTATTAGTTCATGTTCGTCTAAAGCAGAAAGTAAAACATTCTGAGTGCCTTCAGGAATCCTATTGAGCTCATTTATAAACAAACAACCTCCTTTTTCCATAGCTTTTGATAATGGCCCATAAATAAATGATTCTTCAACATATCCTTTATTAATTACTGCAGGCGGATCGAAATATCCGACCAATACATGAGATAGAACATCTTCAGAGCCATCAACACGATAAAAATTAGCATTTGAATATTGAGAAAGCGCGCGTGCTAGATAAGTCTTGCCAGTTCCAACACTACCTTCAAGAATAATATGTTTTTTTGCTCTCAGTGCAATAAGCAAAAGCAGAAGTTCTTTTTCTCGCCCGATAATTTTATATTTTTTCTGAATTGATTTAATTTCTGCTTTTAAATTTGATTGATGTTTTGTAGTCATTAATTCTCATAAAAAATCATTGAAGGGTAAAACAAAATTTTTTGCTTTTCTCAAATAAAAATTAGCATAACAATATATTTTCATAACAAGTTAATACTCATTCTTTTAACCAAACAAAAGGACTTTTTTTTTATGGGAGGGTTTTTTGGAGTAATTTCTAAAGAAGATTGTGTAAGTGATTTGTTCTACGGAACAGATTATCATTCACATTTAGGAACAAAACGGGGAGGTTTAGTGGTTCAAAATTCAAAGGGAATGAAAAGATTCATCCACGATATTACCACAGCCCCATTTCGTCCAAAATTTAAAGATGATATTGAAAAGCTACATGGAAATAAGGGTATAGGCATAATTAGTGATTATGAGGACCAACCATTAATCATTGGGTCAAATTTGGGTATTTATTCGATTGTCACTGTAGGAAAGATTAATAATCTAGAATCACTGGCTGCAGATGCTTATACTAAACATCATTCCCACTTTTCTGAGATGAGTGGAGGAGAAATTAACCCCACAGAATTAGTTTCAATAATTATTAATCAAGAATCCACTTTCGTAAAAGGATTACAAAAAGTGCAAGAATTAATTGATGGATCATGCTCAATCCTTTTACTTACTGAGGAAGGGATATATGCTGCTCGAGATAAACATGGACGCATACCAATTATTATAGGAGAAAAACCTGGAAGCTTCGCAATTACCATGGAAACGTGTGCTTTTCCCAATTTAGATTATTCTATTAAAAAATATCTTGGTCCTGGTGAAATAGTTTTAGTCACGAAAGATTCCATTGAAGTAAAATCCTCAACGAATGATAAATTGCGTATTTGTAGCTTTTTATGGGTTTATTATGGATACCCCGCTTCAAATTATGAAGGAATTAATACTGAAGTAGTAAGGAATAGATGTGGTGCCATTTTAGCACAAAACGAAATAATGGAGATAGATATGGTAGCAGGTGTTCCAGATTCAGGAACTGCACATGGAATTGGATATAGTAATGAAGCGCATATTCCTTTTAAACGACCCTTTGTTAAATATACGCCTACTTGGCCCAGAAGTTTCATGCCACAAGATCAGCCAACTAGAAACTTGGTAGCAAAAATGAAACTTATTCCAATTCGTGAATTGATAGATAACAAAAAAATATTGTTTTGTGAAGATTCAATAGTTCGTGGAACCCAATTACGAGACACAGTTCAAAGATTGTATGATTATGGGGCTAAAGAAATCCATATGCGCCCCGCTTGCCCCCCTTTGATTTATGGATGCAAATATTTGAACTTTTCACGATCACGTTCAGAAATGGAACTTGCGGGAAGATGGGCAATGAAAGAAATTGAAGGTGATAATGAACCGAATTTGGAGGAATATGCCAATCCTGAATCTGAAAAATATAAACAAATGGTGGATGTAATTCGAAAGAAAATGAATCTCACTACATTAAAATATCAAAAATTGGAAAATTTGATTAGAGCTATCGGTCTTCCCAGAGAAAAGTTATGTACTTATTGCTGGGATGGCCATAAATCCGCACATAGTGGGGATGAATAACTTCTGACCAATTATTTGGAGCATTAATATTGGGAAGAAGGAAAAACTAATCTAAACCCATTATGAAATTTTCCAAAGGTTTGTTTTTTTCTTCGTGGACAATTGATAAATCATCCCATTTACCACATTTTGAACCCCAACGGGCTAAAAGATCTCCATTTTTTCGAATTTCAACAATCTCACAAATATTTGGGCAATCAGTGCATTCAAAACCAACAGTTTTAAATTTCATATCAGGGATTTCCCAACCATAAAATGATGATTTACGTGAGCGCTTTTCTATCTCCTCCAATGCTAAAATTGCAGCTCCAATAGCACCCATTACATCATAGTGTTCTGGAACGAAAACATCTTGCTTCAAATATTTTTTAAACGCTTCTCGAATTCCAACATTAGCAGCAACGCCTCCTTGGAACATTATAGGCGGAAGGATTTCTTTTCCTTTCCCAACATTATTCAAGTAATTTCTTACCATTGATTCGCACAATCCGTTAAGAATATCTTCAAGTGGATGACCGAGCTGCTGCTTGTGGATCATATCACTTTCCGCAAAAACCGTGCATCTCCCGGCAATAGAAACTGCTGTGTGAGATTTTAATGCAATTCCTCCAAAATCTTCAATATCTATTTTCAATCTTCGTGCTTGAGTATCAAGAAATGAACCAGTACCTGCAGCACAAACTGTATTCATAGCAAAATCTATTGCAACGCCATTACGAATTATGATAATTTTACTATCCTGACCACCAATCTCGATAATTGTTTGGATATCATCTCTTTCATGTAATGAAGCCAATGAATGAGCTGTAATTTCGTTTTTGACGATATCTGCTCCAATTATCATTCCTGTTAGTTTCCTTGCGCTTCCTGTCGCTCCAGCTCCTGTAATTGGCATTTCATAACCTAATTTTTCACGCAGAATTGCCATACCTCGTTGAATCGATTTGATCGGTTTACCTTCAGTTCTTATATATACTGATTCAACAAAATCTTTCTCTTCATTTATTACAGCCAAGTTAGTACTAATCGATCCT
>JAUWPK010000250.1 GCA_030611625.1 Promethearchaeum sp.
ATAACCGCTGAAATGATTATTAAAATAAGTAACTTTAACAGTGTTTGGATTACTGGCAAAATTTTCATTTAAAACTTCTGCCCATTCATTTAATTCTTCATCAGAAAATGAGTAATTCCACCATGGTTTCTTTCCATATCCATGAAATCTTAGGTAAAAAAGATCTTTTCGAGTAATGTCCATACGAGGAGGTACTTCTGGTTCAATTACTGCGCAATAGGCCGTATTATTGTCTTTTAATAAATTGAATGTTTTATCTTTCATCCATGATTTGTGTCTAAATTCAACTACTGGGCACCATCTAAGTTTATTTCCATAATTATCTCGAAAATCGTTCCATAGGGACAAAAAATTTTCCAAATTGTTCCAATGTTTTTCATAGGTAAAGCTTGGTGGCAATTGTATAAGGTGGGCAATCATTTTTCCACTTTTCTCTAAAGGAGAAAAGCTATCCCAATGCTGTTTCAATGGTTTTTTGGCTTTATTTAATTCCAATTTTGCTTTATGGGTGATCTCCTGTGGAAGTTTAGCGCTGAATTTGAAGTAATCCGGTGCATTCTTTGCCCATTTTTCAACGGTTGATTTTCGAGGAATATGGTAATAACTGCTATCTATCTCGACTGTACGAAAAATTTTGGAGTAAAATTCGAAGAAAAGCTGTTGTTTTAGCTGTTTTGGATAAAAAACTTCCTTCCACTCATCATAGCTCCATCCACAAGTACCAACATATACATTTTCAATACTCAAATATCAAAAATCCCCTCAATAAAATATCATATAAAATGAGTTTTAAAAAATTGGTGCTCTATATGGAATAAATTGATCCGATATCGGTTTCTTTATCCTTTTTATGTACATTTCCTTCTTGATGAATTTTTTTTCTGATCATGGGGTTTTGATCAATGCTATCTTTTAGCATGAGATATTCATCTTCAGGGATTTCAAAACTATTCTCTTGCGCTGGGAATTGACCATTTTTTATGTCATTAATATAATTTTTTCCTGCATCAACCATAATATTCCAAATATCGGCGTATTTCTTCACGAATTTAAAAGATTTTCCCCCCGAGAATCCCATCATATCTTGAGCGACAAGAACTTGACCATCACAATAAGCTCCCGCACCAATCCCAATTGTAGGTATTTTAATTCTAGAACTTATTTCTTTTGCTACTTGCCATGGTACCATTTCTAAAACAATAGCAAAAACACCTGCTTCTTCCAAAATTAATGCATCTTCTATCAATCTTTCTGCAGCATGAGCATTTTTCCCTTGAAGTTTATAACCGCCGAGCTGATGGATATATTGGGGTGTTAAACCGATATGACCCATAACAGGAATTCCACATTCAATCATCATTCTAATGCTTTTTACCCTTTCTCTTCCACCTTCAAGCTTGACAGCATCTGCATTCCCTTCTTTTAAAAATCTACCCGCGTTTTTTAATGCAACTTCAGGCGTAGCAAAACTCATGAAAGGCATATCAGCAATAACCATAGAACGTTTTACTCCACGCGCAACAGCTTGTGTATGTCTGAGAATATCTTCTACAGTGACTGGAAGGGTTGAATCCTGCCCATATATCACCATTCCCATTGAATCCCCTACCAATAATGCATCTACACCGGCTGAATCAAGTGCTTTCGCCATTATATAATCATAGGAAGTTAAAATGGTAATTTTTTCACCGTTTTCTTTCATATTAATGAATGATCGAGCTGTTATTTTTTTTTGTTTCTTCTCAGACATTATCCTATCTATTTGCTTTTAAAGGAGAATTTATTTTAACATGTAGTTTATTATGGTATATACTAATTTTAACTAAGAGTTTTAATCAATTTTTCCATGAAAAAAAAATAGGAATCGGATAAAATCTAATTTTGGAGCATTATATTAAATGGAACTAAGTGACAAAGGCAAGCCAGTAGTCGACATACTACAAAATATTGAAGGTTTTATAGGATATTCAGAGAATAATTTGCCGAAACTTCATAAAGGAAAATCAAGATCATTAATCCTAACTGAATTAGAAGACCGACTAAAAATAGATTTTGATTATTCATCCGGAAAAGTTTTGGGCGCAATGACAACGCCCCCGCACGATTTTGCGCGTTATATTTATTCTAAATTCATAGATAGGAATCTTGGAGATCGTGGATTGAATCCTGGCACAGCAGCAATTGAAAAGGATGTAATTGAGATGCTAGGAAATTTATTGGGGGACTCATATGTCGATGGAAATATTACTTCTGGTGGTACTGAAGCAAATATCATAGCAATACTCCTTGCAAAGCAAAAAAATTTCAATATTAAAGAACCTTCTATTGTTATCCCAGATTCAGCTCATTATAGTTTTGATAAAGCAGCTATTTTAATGGGATTAAAAGTAAAGCGCGCTAAATTATTGCCGAATTTTCAATTGGATTTAAATCATTACGAATCTTTGATTGATGATAACACAATTGCATTAGTAGGAATACTCGGAACAAGTGCACTTGGTATAATAGATCCAATTGATAAAATTGGTAAGCTAGCTGGTAAATATAATAAGTATTTTCATGTAGATGCTGCCTTTGGTGGATTAGTAGTTCCTTTTATGGAAGAATTGGGGTATAAATTTTCTCCATACAATTTAAAAATTCCAGAAGTTTGTAGTTATACTGTTGATCCGCACAAAATGGGCATGTCGGTTAATCCAAGCGGTTCTCTTCTAGTCAAAAATTCAAGTGTAAATTCGTTTAAATTTGAAATACCTTATCTTGCAGGAGGAGCCTTCCAATCTTACAATATACTTGGAACTCGTCCTGGAGCTTCAGCAATTTCTTTTTGGGGATTGATGCAATTTATGGGTAAAGAGGGCTTTGTTGAAAATGTAAGACAATGTTTAGAAAATACATATTATCTCAGAGATCAAATTGAGGAAATTCCACAGTTAGAAATTGTTACTGAGCCAACCATGAACGTTCTCGGTATACAGATGACTCCCAAAGCAAACATGTCATTAGAAAAATTTAATTTGCTACTTCGACAAAAAGGGTGGGCATTAGGTGTATTTAAACAATGGGATCTATTAAGAACAGTGATGATGCCTCACATCAGAAAATCCCACATTGATGAATTTATGAAAGATGTTAAAGCAATTTTTTAAGAAAATTTTAAGATTATGTTTCCCTATATTTTCCAGAGGAGAATATAATTGGGGGATATAGAAGCAGTCCTTATCGCAGATAAGCATGGAATACCTATTTATTCTAAAGATTACAGCGATAAAAAAATAGATGAAAGCTTATTGCTCTCCTTTTTTTCTGCACTAAAATCGTTTTCTAACTCCATGTATGCTGGAGAAATAAAATCTATTAATCTTGGAAATTCACTATTGGACTTTGAAACTGTCGATTTTGAACATATTGGTCAAGTTGATGTATTATTAATATCGACTGGTATTGATCCAACTACGTCTCATGCAAAATTATCTGAAATAACCGAATTATTCAGTATATATTTAGATGAATTAAATTCAGAATCCCCTGATCGCTTAAAAGGAATGAAAAAGGGGATTATTCCTGATTTTTCTGGGTTTTCCCCACAACTAGATATGATTTTAGAATCAATGCAAACTGAAGATTACTTTTCTATGGATATAAATTTAAATATACCAATTGATGTTTTAAAAATAATTGATGAGCTTTTTGAAAACAATCTCTCTTTAGCTAAAATTTATGATTTTGATGGATTTGGTTTGTTGAACCAATTATTAAGCGAATATACTCAAACCGAATTGGAAAAAGATATAAAGAAGAGATTTATTGAAAAATTAGTTCCATTAGAAAAAGATAAAGAGAAGAAATTAAAAAAGAAAAAGAAGAAGAAAAAAACTTAATTTCTAATTTAGATGATGATTTATTAATAGATATTAAAAATGGAAAAATGTACGTTTCAATTGGAGAATTTATAATATCATTCTGACTTTATTTATTTAATTGTTGTATGGAATATATCATAGTGAATCACATTTTCTTCTTTCTCTAAAAGAAAAAAATCATCCTCTTCATAATACTTGGCTTTATGGTAATTTTCCCCAGCAAACTTCTTGATTGAATTTACAGAATCCCAGTGTGTAATCAGCAGGAAATGTGTAATATCTCCCTCCTTTCTACGCATAAAAGAAAGATTTAGTAATCCATTAACTGATTGGTAATCAGGAATTGCTCTACTTTTTAGAAATTCTGCATATTCATGAGATTTTGCATAACTTGTGCGTCCATGCCACATTCTGGCAATCATAATATATTTTATCTAATTATTACTAAAAATTTTGTTCTTTTATTAACACCTTATTTTACAAATTAGTAAAAAATTAGATACCTTTTTATCATTGTTTTTAGATTATTGTATCGGAAATAAAAAACTCAGAGGGAGATACATTTTGCAGAATATACAAAAGATCGAAGAAGTTTCATCAATGAGAACTTATCGTGTTAAAAATCCACAGAAAGTTTACGATATACTTACAAAATTAAACCTTGAAACAAAATATTTTGTCGTCTTAATAAACGGCAAAAAAGTAGAACCCACAGATTTTGTGGAAAAAAATGATGAAATTTTGATTTTACCACGGATAGCTGGTGGATAAAAACATTCTTTAAATGACAGAGGGATTTTTTTTACAAATAACAGAACTTTTTTGGGAAAAAATATATTTTAAATTTGAAAAAGAATACTTTTTTATTCTTTTAAATTCTTGATAAAATGGGATTATTATGCCAAATAAATTGAAAGAATGCGAAATCTGTGGTCGAGAAGCTCATTCATTAGTCCGAAGGAAAATTGAAGGAATTATAATGGAAGTTTGTAATGATTGTAGAGATGTAGGAGCAGAACCAGAATATGATAGAAGATCCAGATCACCAACAAGAAATGTTAGCAAATTTCGTGATATTTATTCTCCAAAAAAATCCAAACCTGCACAAAAGACCTATAAACCTCCTTCAAGACCCAGTACATATAAAAAACGTGATAATATTACTAACCTTAAAATTATTGATAATTATGCCAATCTTCTTATCCAATGTAGGAATAAAGAAGCATTATCGGCTAAAGAATTTGCAAACTCTCTTTTTATCAAAGAAAACTACTATAGTAGAATAGAAAAGGGATCAACGCAACTAAACATTAAATTAGCAAGACGAATTGAAAAAAAATATAACATTACTCTTGTAGAAACAGAAGATCGTCAAGAAGAAGAGGATTTTTCAGATTACACCCCAAAGTCCCAAGATTCTACAGATTCAATGGTATATTTCCGTAAAAGAGGCAAGAAACCTGAATATGATCAATAATTTCGATAATTCACTAAAAACAGCAGTTATTATTCAGGTGAATTGCCCCTCTTCGATTCCTTATGATATAAATGAAATGAAGGGTCTTGCGAAAACTGCGGGATATAACATTTTTAATATTATCACTCAAAAATTAGAACATATTAATCCTAAATTTTTCCTGGGAAAAGGCAAAGTCGAATTAATTAACATCGGAATAGAAAATTTCTTCTACAATCATCATCATCATCAGCATAATGAAGAACTCTTAGAATCAGAAGAATTCGATGAAAATGGCAATCCTTTTGAAGAGTATGAAAACAAAGAAAATAATATTGAATTTGATTTTCCCGAAACTGTCCATAAACGAAAAGATATAACCATTATTTTTAATA
>JAUWPK010000126.1 GCA_030611625.1 Promethearchaeum sp.
CGTCCACCAACTTTTTTCACAGCTTCTGCCACAAATAATGGACCGTCAGCATTGATTTCTCTTGCTCTATCTGGAAAATCTTCACATGCATCGACATTTGTCATGGCTGCTGTTAATATTGTCAAATTTGGCTTGATATTATTAATTAAATCATGAACCTGGGTTTTTTTTGTTATATCAATATAATTTGGATGATATTTTTCATGTATCCCAGTTGTTATTAGATCTGCTCCGTACACCTTAAATTTATTCTGAAAACGATATAGTAATTTTCTACCCAGAAAACCATTTGCCCCAATAATTAATATTTTTTCCAAGTTGGTCAACTCTAAAGATCTAAATTAAATATTTCTCCTATATCGCGCCGTACTGATTCTTATAATAGTCTAAATAAGCACCCGATGTAACATTATCAACCCATTCTTGATTTTCCAAATACCATCTAATTGTCTCTTTCATACCGTTGTCAAATTCATATTTTGGCTTCCAGTTAAGTTCTCGAGTTGCTTTTGAAATATTCATTGCATATCGTAAATCATGTCCAGGGCGATCTTTTACGAAAGTAATTAATTCTTCTCCCTTTCCCAATTCTTTAAGCAAAAATTTCACCATATTTATGTTAGAAACCTCTGCATTTCCCCCAAAATTATAAATTTCTCCAATTTTTCCTTTAATTAATGCATCATAAATCCCTTGGCAATGATCTAATACATGAATCCAATCACGAATATTAGAACCATCACCATAGACGGGAAGCGGTTTATTTAATTGAATATTGCGGATCATTAAGGGAATTAATTTTTCGGGAAATTGATACGGACCGTAATTATTTGAACAACGCGTTATTACGACAGGTAGCTGGTAAGTATGGTAATATGCAAGAACCAGCAAATCTGCGGCAGTTTTACTTGAAGAATAAGGACTTCTGGGCTTTAGCGAGTTGTCTTCTGTGAATTCTGGATCTGTAAAGGAAAGAGAACCATATACTTCATCAGTTGAGACTTGAAGGTATCGTTCTATTCTGTTTTTCTTTGCAGCATTAAGTAGTGTTAGTGTTCCTTTAATATTTGTTTCAATAAATATGTCTGGATTGGATATCGAGCGATCAACATGTGATTCGGCAGCAAAATTAATTATATGGGTGATTTTGAATTTTTTTAGGATATAATCGACCAATTCAAAATTGCAAATATTACCAGCTATGAAGTGGTATCGCGGGTTATTTTCAATATCTTTTAAATTTTCATGGTTTCCGGCATATGTCATTGCATCCAGATTGCATATTTCTGCATTCATGTCTTTTTTTAGGATAAACTTTATAAAATTACTGCCAATAAATCCTAAACCACCTGTAATTAAAAAATTCATATTAATCTAAGATATTTTTCTTTGGAATTAATTATTATTCTCGAATAATTTTAATTTGTAAACGATTAAAAAATGAAAAAAATTCGAGAGTTAATTAAAGATCTTAATGATAAATTTAACTAAAAATAGGTATTGGATAAAAAATGTATTATTTCCCATAATATCGAAGAAAATAACTAATATATTAAAGTAATAACTGATTAATTTTTCTACAGTTTTTTTTTATTTGTTCTATTGTGTGAGTTTCATCGAGCCATAAATTTAGTACATGCTCAGAGAAATAAATTGAATTGTTTAAAGGAATATATTTTTGCTCAAAAGTTAGATTATACCAAGTATCGAGACGGGAATACCATGGACTTACATCTATTCCAATCTCCCGTATTTTTGGGGCTATTTCCAATTCATTTTTATACTCTGACATAAATGTATATCTCCAAGGTATTGTATCTTTACTATACTGAGGATGAGAAATAATTGAAGAATTAAGTTCTTTCTGATAAATTTTGGCCTTTTTTTTACGCATTGTAATAATTTCATTTCTTTGTTCCAATAGTTTGATTAGCTTTTTAATTTTTAATTTTTCCGAGACCTGAAAATTATACAAATCCTTGAAAACCATTGGGAAAACTTTTTTAAAGTTATTAAAAGTAGGGAATTTTTTACTTTGATCTCTGATAATATAATATAATTTATTATATTGAATGGCTAATTGTTCATGGAATTTTGAGAATTTGGGTAATTTCTTCTCAATAATTCTACAATGTTTGATAATGTTAAGATCATCTAACAAAATACATCCTCCGCCTCCTCCATTTATTGGTTTTGTGTGACCAAAACTAAAAAGAGAAGCATCTCCAATTTTTCCTACCATACTTTTTCCAGAATTATCTGGAATTGTTTGTGCAGCATCTTCAATAAGGAAAAAATTATATTTTTCTTTCATTTTTAATAAGCTTTCATAATCAAAAGTATGACCATATAAATGAGGTGCTATTACACCTGAAACTTTAGAACCGCATACATCTAATGCTGTTTTCAAAGATTCAGAAGAAATAGTGTAATTTTTTAAATTAATATCAACAAAAATTGGCTTATATCCTGCATTTAAAATTGTATTTGGAACACTATTGCATAAAATATTAGGAATTATTATATATTCTTCTACATCCTTCTTTTTTTGGGAAGTTAAATAGCAAAATAAAGCAGTGGATGCTCTCCCGGTGAAAAAACAATATTTTCTCTTAGAAATATGTGCAATTTTATTTTCTAATTCAGTTATAGCCTCCATTTAACAACCTCGATAAATATTGCCTAATTCATTTGTATTAAGAAAAACAATCTTTCTTTTATTTTTTTTACATATATTTAAAATTTTTGTCAAATTTTCCAAAAAGTTATCCATACTATAAGAAATTAATCCATGCTCATTATTATTCATCGGGACTATTTCATATGGATGAGTTATTGTCATTATATAATTTAAATTTTTAATATTTTCTTCTAAATCTATAAAACATTCAGAATGAAATCCAGGATTTAGATATCGAAAATAAATTGAAGCATCGTATGGTGCCCTAGTTTGAACCATTGTCATTGGAATTTCAAGTAATTGAAAATTTAAATCTCCTGTTTTTCGATAATCTATTTTAGAAGGATAATAAGGTTCTTTAGGTGTAGATCTCCAATCAATTTTTCTCTCTTTCGTATTAACAAAACGAGAACTCATTGCGGTACAATCTTGTTTTATATTAAATTTATCTAAAATGCTCATTATTGCATTAGATTGAAACGCTTCACCAATTCGGGATGACTTAATTGAAATTTTTTTATTATTTGATAATGTTTTAAATATATCATTTAGATACTTTTTAAAGAATTCTTTTTCATATGTTCGAATATATTTATTGCCTTTTTTCAAATAAAGATGAGGATGGATACCTACTTCTCCCCCATCATTTAAAATTTTCATCCAATTTGGATAAAAATTAGTGAATAATCCATCATAATTACCATATACATCTTTTACTTGTTCATCTGCTCTAACAAACCACGTTGTAATTGGTTTTTCATTTAAATTGGTTAAAAACCATTCAGTAAGACTATTATATATGAAATCAAAATACTCTAAATTCTTCCAGCTTGGATCTTGCAAACTTTTTTTTGGATCTGAATCGGTATCAAAAGTTAATGCAAAATAAAGGATATCTGGATCTACTCTATTATTCAACTTCGATTTCCACCATATTTTTTGCATCATGTGCAATTTTTAAAGTTTCCTTAGGTGATTTTCCATACACAATAATATGACCCACACGATCGCTCCCTGATTCGAGATTATTTGTGCGATCTCCCACTGTAATATATAGTTCAAATTCAGATATTTCAGATTTTGATCTAATTTTTTCAATATTTTTAATACTTTTTACAATTCCTTCTTTTGAATCTAGGAAAATGATGGTTGATGCAAGATTTTTCGTTTTCTCAAAATTAACTGGTTTTCCAAGAGATAAATTAATTAATTGTCGTAAGACATCGATTCCGGTGACATTAGGAATAATATCAGTAAAAACTTTAAATCCGGGTCCCCGCGCTGCAATCTCTACAGGAACAACATCTTCAGTTGGAGTAACTATTGCTTCCATATGAACAACTGCAAAATCTATTCCAACAGCGTTAATCGTTCTTTTTGCAATTTCAATTGCTTTTTTTTGTATCGTTTCGGATATATCAGCAGGAAAGGTTACAGAAATATCGAGCATATTAGGTGGACTTGTTCTTTCTTTTTTAGAGAGAGCTAATATTGAGATTTGATTTTCATAGCTAAAGGCTTCTATTGAGATTTCAAACCCTTGAATAAATTCTTCAACAATCACATTTCCGGAGCGAGAAAAACCTTTTGCCTTTAAATATGCTTCTTTTAACAATTTTGAATTACTTACATAAGAAACACCTCGACTTCCAGCGGAATCAACAGGTTTTACAATAATGGGGAAAGAAAATTCTGAATTAATAGATTCTATTTCTTCTTCTTTTGCGATCATTCGGAAATGAGGGCATGAAATACTTGCATTTTTCATCCTTTCTCTTTGTTTATATTTGTTTGTTGAAATCAAAGCCGTTTCATATTTAATTCCAGGCAATTTTAACTTTTCTGAGATATAAGCAACCGTAGGTACTATAATGTCTGCTGCAACAGTCAACACTCCATCTATTTGTTTAGATTTGGCAAATTCTAAACATTTTTCCAAATTTAAAAGATCGATCACTGCAGATTCATCTGCTTTCTTTAATCCAATTGCATTTGGATCACCATCGATGGCAATTGTATATATTCCCATTTCTTTTGCTTTTAAGATTCCAGGTAATTGATATTTTCCTGCTCCGATAAATAGGATTCTCATAATTAATCTCCAAGTATAATATTTAATATTCTTTTAGGTCCATTCTGATCAACTGATTTTAATTGAGAATTTGACATTTCTTCTCTAAAATCAAATCTAAGGATTTCCATTAATCGAGGATTTTCTTTATGAATAACTAATTTTTTTTTTTCTAAATATCTAAAAAAATTGTCTTCTTCTTTTGTTTGAGGTATTGCAATAGTTGGTGTTCCCAAGAAGCACGCTTCCAAACACGTTGTACCACCACTTAATATTGCAATATCAGAATTTCTTAGTAATTGGGGAAAATCCGGAGGAAAATTGAGAAATTTATGCTCGAACATTATTTTTTTTGGAATATTTCTCCCATTAATAATTAAAGCTTTTAATTTTATTTTTTTTTGGTAAATTTTATTACAGATTTGAATTGCTTCTAATGTTTTCTTTCCAGGATCCGTTCCTCCACAACTTATAATTATTTGTAACTTTTTTTTTTTAGAAAAGTATTTTTTTCGCCTTAATTTGTGGAATTCTTTTCTTATAATTGCATATTTAATTCCACTATATAGGGAAAATCTTTCATTTAAAATTCCTGAATTTGGTAAGTAATGACTGTGTAAATTGATAATAGCTTTTACATTTTGGTAATTATAGTAAAAATTATCAAGAAGATATACATTTGGAAAATTCATAGCAAAATTATCAAATATCTGTGAGAATTCAGGGATATACGGAAGATCTAAAATTAGATTCCTTACTGAGAATTCTTTTAAAAATGAAGTAATTGCTAAAAGATATTCCGGAATATTATCATAATCTAAGATATATATATTGTTTAATTTGAATGGGTTTATGTTTTGGATTCTGATTAAAGAAATATTATTTGAGAGCAAAAAATCTCCTAAAAAACATGATCGTGATAAATGACCATAACCAAACTTATTATTTCCAAATGATATTATGCAGGAACTCATTACCAATCCAACTGTAGTATGCTAAAATTATAATTTTAAAAAAATCATAATATGTAAATTTATTAATTATATTGCGATATTACTAAAAATTTTTTCCTATTATATCTACCTTCCAATACCAACAAACCTTTTTGATTAAATTAAACAATTCTAAAAGATTTAAACCTTCTAAAAATTTTACATTATTATGAAGAAAATAATAGTAGTTGTACAAGCTCGATTAGGTTCAACTCGACTCCCGGGTAAAGTATTAAAAGAAGTTGAAGGTAAACCACTTCTTTGGTATCTATTTGAAAGATTAAAAGCGTTAAAACATGAAATTACTTTATTACTTGCAACATCAGAAGCTCCAATAAACAAGCCTTTAGAGAAATTTGCCCAAGAAAATAACATTTTAATCTATAGAGGAAGCGAAAATGATGTTTTAGATCGATTTTACCAAGCCACGAAAGAACTTAATGTTGATATAATCGTCAGAATAACAGGAGATTGTCCATTAATTGATCCTAAAGTAATCGACCATGGATTAGACTTGTATTTGCAAAATGATTATCATTATATTAGTAACGGACATCCTCCCACTTATCCTGATGGATATGATACCGAAATATTCTCATTTCAAGTATTAGAAAAAATGTGGAAGAATGCAAAGAAAAATTCTGAGAGAGAACATGTAACCCCTTTTATTTATAATAATCCAGAGATATTTACGAGATTTAATATTGAATATAAGGAAGATTGGTCCAAATATAGACTAACTGTCGATGAACCCGAAGATTTTGTTGTTATTTCAGAAATTTTAAAATATTTTAAGAAAGATTGGCCAGTCGCTTCAATGGAAGATATTATTGAATACTTACATCGCAATGAACATTTACTAAATGCTAACGAAAATATTATGAGAAATGAAGGTTATGAAAAATCATTACGTAATGATTTCAAAATTATGGATGTGCATCAAAATGAAGACAATTAGTCAAGAATTATATAAAAAAGCTAAAAAAATAATTCCAGGAGGAACTCAACTCTTGAGTAAAAGACCCGAAATGTACCTTCCAGAGCAATGGCCAGCATATTTTGAAAAAGCTAAAGGTGTTGAAATTTGGGATTTAGATGGAAATAAATATGTAGATATGACCAATATGAGTGTTGGTGCTTGTACTTTAGGATATTCTGACGATGATGTTGATAATGCGGTTATAAATATCATTAAAAAAGGTACCATGTCTACTTTAAATTGTCCTGAAGAAGTTGAATTGGCAGAACTATTGCTGAAAATTCATCCATGGGCAGAATCAGTAAGATTTGCTCGGACGGGAGGAGAAATAGCTGCAATGGCCATAAGAATTGCACGCGCCTATTCTAAAAAGGATAAAATCGCGTTCTGCGGTTATCATGGATGGCATGATTGGTATTTAGCAAGTAATTTATCAAATGACAGTAATTTAGATGGACATCTGCTTCTAGGGTTAAAACCTGCAGGAGTACCCAGATCATTAATTAATACAGCAATACCCTTTGAATTTAATAATATTGATCAACTTGAAATGATAATTGAAAAACATGATGATATTGGAGTAATTATTTTAGAACCTATGAGGCATGATGCACCAAAAAATGGTTTTCTACAAAAAGTAAGAGATATTGCAACTAAAATAAATGCAGTGCTTATATTCGATGAGATTTCTATTGGATGGCGAATGAATGTGGGCGGAGTACATTTAAATTATGGAATTAATCCTGATATGGTCATCCTTGCAAAAGCTATGGGAAATGGATATCCAATTGCTGCGGTGATAGGAAGTAAAAAAGTAATGAATACTGCCCAAGAAGCTTTTATTAGTAGTACTTATTGGACTGGAAGAGTAGGTCCTACTGCAGCAATAGCTACAATTAAAAAGATGCAAAGATTTAATGTTCCTGCATACTTAGACAAAATTGGCAAATTGATTGGAGATGGTTGGCAAAAACTTGCAGATAAGAATGAACTTGATATTACAATTCATAAACCGAATTGTTTAATTAGCTTCAGCTTTAATTATCCAAATACTAGGGAATTATTGACATTTTTTACCCAAGAAATGTTAAAACGGAAATATCTTGCTGGAACATGTATTTATGTAAGCTATGCTCACACTGAACAAGTTGTTTCAGCATATCTCAAAGTAATTAATGAAGTTTTTAAAATTCTATCAACTGCTATAA
Source organism: Promethearchaeum sp. (assembly GCA_030611625.1). Taxonomy (GTDB): domain Archaea; phylum Asgardarchaeota; class Lokiarchaeia; order Sigyniarchaeales; family Promethearchaeaceae; genus Promethearchaeum. Next base: position 7,931 of record JAUWPK010000126.1, read on the forward strand.
AAAATGGTAATGTTTTAAATTTAATCGAAGGACCACTAAAACATGATGGATTCCAACGATTAATTTCTTAATTTTTTCCAACCCATTTTGACGGATTTACAATCTTTTCTTCTACTTCAGTAAAAGCACTAAAAATTTCTTTTTTTAGTTTTTCTCCTAAGGGAGGGAGATCTAAATAATTCAAATTTTCTTTTAACTGATCTAAATTGTCAACACCCATGATTATACTCGAGATTTCTTTCATGTCCCGTATAAAACAAAATGAAAGTTGGGCAATAGATAAATTGGTTTTATTAGCAATTTCTGCAAGTTTGTATAAATGATGTGCAGCAATTTTTAGTGTATCAGGGAGTTCATTTGGGTTTATAAATATAAGTCCTTGTAAGAAAACACTTCGTGCTAAAATAATTTTGTTTTTAAAATGAAGTTGCTTTAATAATCCCGTTTTAATTAGACGATGATCCAAGATATTAATTGGTATTTGTATCACATCCAATTCTTCTTTCTCTAAGAATAACTTCACTTCATCAGGATTATAAATAGATACACCAATATGATTAAGATAACCTTCGTCTCTAAGTCTGATTAATGCTTCTACAATTCTTCCATTTAATTTATGTAAATCATCTGCATGATGTAATAGGAAATAAGGAATTTTATTAAGATGAAGTCTATTAAGGGATTCAAACACAGAGTTCTTGACTTTTCTATAAATAAAATCTTCATCTTCATTTCCCAGAATCTCAAAAGGAGATAATTTTGTTATGATTTCTGGAGTTTTTTGAGATTTATTTGATGGAATATTTCTTATAAAATTACCAATAATTTCTTCAGAATTGCCATATGCTGGAGCTGTATCAAACATATTTATTCCTTGATGATAAGCATATTGTAATATTTTTTGGGACTCATTTTCCGTTGGTTTTCCCGTACGATTAGCGATTCCATATTTAATTCCCAATTGAACAGTTCCCAACGTTATTTTTGATAATGAAGTTTTGCAGACATTATTCCTTCTTGAATCCATATCCATATTTGCATTTCCTCAAAAAAAAATGTTGGTATTTTTGAAATGTTTAATGTTTTCTATTGAAAAACATATTTCAATAAAAAATATAAACTTTAATATAATTCAGATATAATAATTTTATATGAATAAAAAAGATATAA
>JAUWPK010000007.1 GCA_030611625.1 Promethearchaeum sp.
ATAAATTCTTTTATTTTTAATTGGGTAAATTTGAAGGTTTTGAATTTGACAGGATTTTATTTTCCGATATTGTAACTCTTCCAAAACATCATGTGTAGTACATAATACTAATTTTTGATAAAGACAATTTAAATCTATGTAGGAAGCATCCACAAGAATATCGATTTTAGCCCATGAATAAGTGTCAATAAAAATTTTCAAATCAATTATTATATAGTATCGTAAGTATTAAATTTACTAATTTATTTTAGTATTCATAGTAGCGAAAAATATGAGTCAGATCAATATTAGAGTAAATGAGCAAACGGATCGTCTTTTTCAATATCTTGCAGAAAAAAGGAAAATTCCGAAAGCAGTACTCGTAAAAGAAATGTTATTAGAAAATTTGAAAGAAAAAGTATTATTGAAGCTTTTAAAGGAGTACGAAGAAGGTCAAATAGGATTGAAAACTATTGCAAATCTATTAGAAATGTCACCAGACGAAATTTTTCATCAGATTGTCTCTAATGATATAGAATGTCCTATTACGCCTGAAATAGATGATTATACAAAAAAAATTGCAGATAATATAATTCAAAGATTAGAATTAGATAAGAATTTCAAGAAATAATTCCAACCTAATATTCTATTTTTTGAAGTATTTCTCCATTGTATTCGGATGTTTAATATAGGGCTCAATAATTTTCCTAATTTTTGGAGTTATATATTTTAATTTGTTTAAATCTCCACAAGCATCAAGTGAACCTAAAGATCTGGGTAGATTTTGCATATGCATGGCAGCCCAATATAGATCCTTACTATTTTTACCTAATATTTGATCCTTATAAGCAAGAGAGAATAATTTTTCTGCTGCTTTATAATTAGATTTACGGAAATCCGGAGGATACCAACGCTGAACTCGGGTTTTAATATTAAATTTCTGACAAATTTTGATAATTTCTAAGGTTTTTTTTGCAAAATATTCCCTATTTACTTCTTGTGAGGATCCTTGACTGTATAAATTAAGAAAGGTTTCATACAACTGAGGTTTACTAATATCTTGAAAATATTTTTTAAGTTGCTTTAAAAAAAATTCTGCTTGTGAATCTCTTAAAGTCATTCCGGGGGAAAATAGAATAAATTCTGCTCCAGCTTCCTTGCTTTTCTGAATAACAGAATTTAGATTTTTTGAAGTATCTTCCAATATTGGAACGATAGGCATGAAATTTACTCCGATGTGAATTTCAGGATATTTTTCACTAATTATTTTGATTACATCCAATCTTTCTTCAGGAGGAGAAGCATTAGGTTCTAAAAAATTAGCCATATCAGGATCTGTGGTTGTAATTGTAAATGCTATTGTTGCCCATGATTTCTTTGCAATCTCTTGAATTAAATCTAAATCTTTTCTAACTAAAACATTTTTTGTGGATAAATTGATGGGATATTTATTTTTGAGTAAAATTTTCAAAATTTTTCGAGTGTTCTGAAACTTTTCCTCTGCTGGTTGATATGCATCGCAAGTTCCACCAAGACTAACAACATCTGGAAGGAAAGTTCTTGAGTTTTTTAATTTGCGATCTAGAAGATTGACAGCATTTTCCTTATAATAAATGGTATTCTCAAAATCATCATGAAGGTAATATCTCTCACTCCGTGCATCACAATCTTTTCCAGACCTTTTTTTTCCTTAATATTCGAATTTGAAGATGGAGATTCAATCGAAAGAAAATCTTTCTTAATTCCTTTTGTGATTAGTAAAATGTAAGCGAAACAGATGGTCAATTTGATTCAGTTTATGGGAGTGAATACCAGCTATTTGGAGAATTAAGCAATCATTATCTGAAAGTCAAAGTTCAAGGAAATACAACAACATTCACAGCCATTCGTTCTTCTGATGGGAGCACAATTGTTGAATATGTTTTAGAGCGGTAAAAAAGTGTCAGATGATATCTTACACCCTTTAGGAGGAAGAATTTATCTTCTTTGTGTAAAAAAAAATTTCCCCAGTGCAGTCTTTTTACTTTAAAGAAATAAAATCAAATTTTAATTCTCGATCTTGCTTCTTTTGTTCATTGAATAGAAAAACGGAATATGCTATTTGAATCTTCAATCCTATCTTAAAATTTATACAAATCTGGTTAACCGCTCAGTTGAAAAGAATTGAGAAGTAAATTTTTGATATTTATACCATCTTCTTTGTTCACAAGACAATTATGGCGGAAAGAATACGATAAAATCTCCTTAGAACGAAATTGATTTTCATTGAATTTCTTGAGAAAATTCTTAATTTTATATTGTGCCAAATAACTGTTCCCTTTGAAAATATAACAAATCAAAAAAGGCGGAGCTCTGGCTATTGTTAAAAAATGATCTCCAATTTTCACACGATCAAAGGATTCTGAGAAAAATTGCGTACAAAACGAATCCATGGCTGATAAAAACCCACTCAGCAACTGCCCATGGATCTTTAATGAATGTGAGAAGGAATATTTATAAAATGCTGTACCCGTTTCATTCATAATTACAAATAATAAGGGTTGCTCTTCTTTGACTTCACTTTCTGTATGGTCTTTCTCTAGGTTCATATTCGATATTTGTTCATGAATTCCGGAATATTGAATCCGTTCCGATAGTCCCGCGTTAGAGTTTTTCATTTCCAACAATTTCGATTCTTCTTTTAATAATTTATCATGTATGTTGGACACATGAATCGCCAGTTTCGTGAGACCATTTTTTTCCGCGATTTCTTGGGCTTTAATCAAGAATTTCCGACTTTCGATCAAATCAAGGCTGACTAATGTTAATTTTGCACGAAATAATTGCAGTTCCCCAAATAAAGAATGTGATTTAGATTTTTCTGCGATTTTTTGTAATTGCATTATCAATTCATCAATTTCGGCAAATATTTCTTCTTCATTCGAACTTTTAAGATCTGCAATTAAGAGATCACATAAATTTATAATTGCATGAATCATATAATCATATTCATAATTTTCTTCTTGAACTAAGTCAAGGAGTAAAGTTTGGGCTTTATATCGATCGCGGGTCCGATGACTTGCTTTCAACACAATGGCTTGCGCAATTTTATATCCAAAAATCACGGTTTTCGAATTTTCAATGCCCACTATTTTTTTAAATTGACTAAGATAGTATTGAGCTTGCTCAATTTTCTTCTGTTCTAGTAGGGTTCGAATAATATCAAAATAAAAGTGCGACATTTTATATTTATTTCCATGTTTTTCCCCAATGTTTATTGCTTGTAATAAATATTGTTCAGATTGCTCTAAATCCCCCAATTGGCGGTATATATTTCCAATATTATCTAGGATTATACTTTTAGGAGAAATATTTTCTGTTTCACTTATAATTTGAGTACATTTTTTCAAATAACGTAAAGCTTCTTGAAAATCCCCCATTCGCTCATAAAACAACCCAATATTGTTGTAGATTGAAATTAAACTTTCGATTTCATTAAATTCTTGACAAATAGGCAGCGCTTCAAATAAACATTTTAATCCTACATCAATTTGTCCTTGTACATCAGATATTGCTGATTTCGAAATCAAGACTCTTGCTGTTTCTATTTTATTACCAAATTTCTTTTGTTTTTGTAAGAGCTCATCCAAAAGAAGTATCGCATTTTCATAGTTCTCGTCCTGTAATAAAAAGTCAATGTAATACACTCCTAGCGCTGCTTCTCGTTTTGTAAGTTCTTTCTGTGTAATATCTGGCAATGTAGCTATTAACTGGTGTCCAAGATCGTGATATTCTAATGCTTTTTCCAATTTACCCAATCGATAAAACAAATTAGCACATTCAATAGCAAAATCTAAGGAAATAAGGGGGAAATCTTCTATTTGGCATTCTTGATAATATTTCAAAGAATGTACTAATGCATCATGGTAATTTGTTGATAAATTCAGTATTCTACTTTGTTCGAGTTTTATCAGAAAGAAATTTTGCTTAGTCAGCTCCAGATTATTCTCTATTTCTTGAATCATTTGCGTAGCCTCCTCATATTTACAGAGATTTGTCAAATTTTTGATTTCTTCATATTTTTCCGCAAAGTCGAACAGCAACATCCCTCCTATTTTTCTCTACTAAACACATGTAAAACAACTAATTTTAGTTATTTAAAAGTTTTTATTTTATTTTTTTCCAAAGTGTTTGCATTTTTTCCGTAAGCCTCCAGAAAGCTAAATGTCTCGATGAAGATTATTAATTTTAAATGGAGTCAAGATCTTCAACGGGCACAACATTCAAGTGTAAAAGTCCAAATGAAGAAGAAGAAAAAGAAAAAATAGAATCTATCTGGTGATCCTTGATTATCTGCTCCTATGGTGCAGATGACAACTGATTGATGGGATTTAATTCTTAACTACCTCCATCTCATCTCAATTCCTCCAACTCCGCCATCTCTCTCAATAACAACACCGAAAGATGCGGGCTTGCCCACTTAATGAAGGAGGAACCCTCCTCCAATGGTCGTTATGGTGCGACGCAATGTGGAAAAGTTCACTATGGGTTGTGAACACCGTCTATCGAATAGATGCTGTGAGGAATTCTCACGGGACTCCGTCAGAATCCACCACGATGTATACATACTATTTTTTCTTATTATTTTGCTTCTTCATCGCATTTTTCACAAATATGAAGAGTTTTTTAGCTTCAGGTTTGTTTTCAAAATGTTCTCTAACGGGCGCTAATAGTTTATCAAGATATTCGATAACTGTCATCTTTAAATCACCGGGAGAGAGACTACCATTTTCGTATGCAGCCTCCAATTCACTGTAAGATGAGTATGACACATTACCACCATATTTTTCGGGTCTTTTTATTTCAAACTTATTTCAAACTTATCGAATCTCTCAAAAATGATATTTTACCATCAACATTCAATTAAAACAATTTTCTATTTAAATTTAATAAGATTAGTTATTTTATTGATTTTCTAAATTGAAACCTAATGTCAGACTATATTATTTTATGCGATTTTGATGGCACTATCACTCTTCAAGATACATGTGTCCCCATCTTGGAGCAATTTGCCGTTGGAGACTGGGAAAAATATGACAAATTGCTAAGTAAAGGTCTGATAAATTTACATGAATGTATGCAAAGACAATTTGAGATGATTCAAGTCAATATTCCAACAATTATTTCATCGATGGGATCAATCCCTATTCGACCAGGATTTGCAGATTTTGTTTCTTTTTGTTTATCGCAAGGAATTAATGTTGTTATAGCTAGTGCTGGATTGGATTTTATCATTAGATCTGTGTTATCACAAAATAACCTTGATCTCCCTGTTGTAGCAGCCAAAGTAAAGGATGAAAGGTTTCAGTTGGAATTTCCTTCTTTGTACTATCCAGATTCTATTGATTTCAAAGTTGATCAAGTAAAATACTATCAAGTCCGGCAAAAGAAAGTCATTTTTATTGGAGATGGAATTTCTGATTTGCAAGGGGCTATGCAAGCGGATTTGGTATTCGCTGTTAAAAATAGTTTTCTTAATTCACACTTTGAAAATTGTTTTACAAGTTTCTTAGAAGTAAAAGAGAACTTAATGAAATTATTTAATTTCAAAACAAACCTGAAATAATTTCAATCTTGATACGTTTTCATGGAATAGAAGCATTAAAACAATGAATCTATATATTTTAGCATTTTCTAGAGCTCATTCATTTTCAGAAGAAGTTTTATCAAAATATATTTCAAGTTTCTGAATTTCTTCCAATATTTCTTTAATTTGCATTTCTAAAATAGGAAGGTCTTTTTTGGTTGTATCCCAAATTATTTCCAAGTCAACACCGAAGTATTGATGAATAAGTTTGTCTCGCATTCCAGCGAATTCTTTCCATGATATTTTAGGATATTTTTGTTTTATAAATTTAGGAATATTCTTTATTGCTTCACCAATTACTTCTAAACTGCGAATTGTTGCATTGGATGTTTTTTATCTTCTTTAAAATTAGAAAAAGTAATTGTTTTTAGAAAACTCTTGATATAATTAATTTCATCTAAGATATGAAATAAAAAAATTGAATAGTATTTTGATTCAGGCATAGATTATCTCCGCTAGAATTGAAGGTCTTATATAATTATTAAGTGCATTGATGGAAACCAAATCAACTTTAATGTTTAGTAATTTACTTAAAAATTCTTCTAATTGGATAAATTTAATAAAACCTGGTGAAATTTCATATTCAACTAAAACATCTAAATCACTTTTTTCTGTGGCATTATCCCGAGCATAAGATCCAAAAACTCCTATTGTTTTTATATTAAAATGCGATTTTAGGTAGGGGATTTCTTTTCGAATACTTTTAAGAATATGCTCTATTGATTCAGAAGCTAACATGCTATTTCAAAATACTAATAAATATCCATCAATATAAAACTTCTTTTTGAAAATAAATAAAAAAACTTGTTCTTATTGAGGAGAATAAGATAAGAGATAGATTTGATTCAAAAAAGAAAGGTTAGATTGCATCCCAAGCGAGATTTTTAAAATCTGTGATACATACCACAATAAATATCGTTATCCCAAATAATATTAAACCAACAATGAAAAACCATAATACATCAGTCACAAGACCTAAAGCAATCATTGCTGCCACTGAAAACAAGTAGGAACACAGATAAAATAGAAGTGGAAACAAAGAGCGAGATTTTTCAATTTCGATAGGACGATTTTTTAGTAAATAAATCAAAGATATCAATATCGAGATGAAATACAATCCAAGGAAAACTGCCCAAGAATAACCCATCAAACCAAAATGAATTGCTGAGAGTATACTAAAGAGAGCGAGATAACTTACTATCGGAATTATTAGAATTTTAGCGATTTGCCACATCCATGATTCAGGTTTAATTTTTTTATTCATTATGTGTAAAAACAAACTAACGAAGAAGATTACAAAATACCAACCTATGAAATTCATCCACCCAACTCCAAAAAAGCTTGTATTAGTAATAGTTAGATCGGTAGTAACAGTATCCCAAACCCAAAATCCCCCTTCTAATCTGATTGCAATGACATCCAACATTATGTCTGTACTAACCACAAAGGCCGCTTCAAAGAAAATCCGAATTTGTAATGGTAATTTAAGTCTTCTCGAAACATCTTGTGCCGTCAATAATAACATCCCCCATGCTAAACCAATGACGATCGGGACATTAGTTGGAGGGTTACCAAATTGCAGCAGAAATTCTTCATGATAATGATAGCCTTTGGTTATAGCCATATTTAAATATTCCAATGTAATTCCAAAAACAAAGGCAGTAATTAAATCTAATAATCGGCTAAAATCCTTTCCTTTGATCAGCATTCCAACAGCGAAGAGAAAGAGAATCATTGTTGGAATTTCGAAAGCCAAAGTCCAAATTGCCATATTATTGTAATCGGAAGATTTTGAAATTAAGATTTTCGGAAAATTTCAAATCATCTAAATAAAATATAAAGCACGCTGTTCATTTAATGGAGATAATAATTATGTCATTTGAATTAACATTAGATAATATTAAACGATCTTATCTAACAATTGGATTTGTTTCTGTTAATATTATTATTTTCATTATTGTAAATCTCATATTGGGTGAAGAAATTCTCTTTATGCTGGCTCAAAGCAATTTAAGTATTTCCCAAGGGAGAGAACTGTGGACTTTAATAACTTCCTTTTTTGTACATGCAAATTTTCTTCATCTTTTCAACAATGTTATCGGACTTTTGATTTTTGGTTCAACTGCTGAAAAATTTTATTCTAAATGGCAATATCTTATGATATATTTCATATCTGGTTTGATGGGCAGTGTTTTCAGTTTTCTATTATTTCCAATTAACAGTGGTGGTTTAGGTGCATCTGGAGTAGTTTACGGTTTAATGGGGGCGGTAATTGTTTTAGTTCCAAAAGAAAACAAAAGAGTGTATTATTTTTCTTTATTTTATCTTATATATTCAATCGTATACTCTTTTACTCCTGGAATTGGAACATGGGCGCATATATTTGGATTAATAGCGGGATTTGGAATTGGATTTATAATTAAAAAAATTCGAGTTAGAAAATTAAAGCAATCAAGAGATTATTATTAGATTATTAATGATTTTTTTGTTCCTTTTTCGAATATAATGGTTTGTTGCTTGGTTTTGCTTATTTTTAACTATGATATAGTGTCATCCGTTCAATATTTATTAGCATTGTTAAGATATCATGAAAATATAATGAAAAAATAATCAGAACGGTTTCAATCTCAGCAATTTAGGGATAACCAAAAAAATCAATCCTCCAGATTTTGATCAATTATAATTATTACTATTCTTTTTCTAATTTTTCAAATGCTTTATTAATACTAGATTCAACAGCTTTAGATACCGCTTTTTCGGCACCTTTTTTTGCAGCTTTAACTGCCATATCATTGTTGACTTTTTTACGTATCGCAGCATCTACATCTCCTTCTACTTTCGTCCAAACTATTTCTGTTATTTCACTTTTCAAAGATTCAAAACTTGCTTCTTTAAGAGCTTGTTTGTTGACTTTTTTTTCATTTACTTTTTTTCCTTTCTCTTCTAATTCCTTTATGATGTTTTCCTTTGCTTCTTTAAATGCATCATAAAAATTTTTAATCTTTCCGCCATAATCAGCAACAATTTGTACTATTTCATTAACATCTACATAACTCATTTTAAAATCCTCTTTTTCTTTTTTCAAAAAAGATAAATAAATAACATTATTCTATCATATTTAATATTTATGATAATTTGTATTTTTTTTGAGTTTTTCAATTTGGAGAAACAGATGATTTTTTAAATTAGGATAATTTTCATGTAGGTGATTATCAATGGTCTTAGAAAATTTAGAACCAAAGCTCGTATGGGAGATTTTTGAAGAAGTTGTTTCAAAAACACCCCATGAATCAAAAAAAGAAGGAAAAATTCGCAAAAAAATAAAAGAATGGGTAAAAAATCGCGCTGAAAAAGAAAATATTTCATTATCAATTAATGAAGATGCAATCGGTAATGTCTTCATCAAGCTCCCAGCATCAAATGGTATGGAATCTTGTCAACCTATTATGTTACAGGCTCACATGGATATGGTTTGTGAAACAGATCGACCAGAAGGTTTTAATTTTGATAATAAACCTATTCCAATAAGAATCCAAGATAATGGGGAATGGATTGATGCTGATGGAACAACCCTTGGAGCTGATAATGGAATTGGTGTTTCATTGGCGCTTGCAACATTATTTGATAAGAGTGAGAATTTTATACATGGTCCGCTTGAAATTTTATTGACAGTTGATGAAGAAACGGGTCTCACTGGAGCATATCAATTGGATGAAAAAAAACTCGAAATAAAAAGTAAATTATTGATAAATCTTGATTCTGAAGATATTGGAAAAATTACAATCGGATCTGCAGGAGGAGGGGATATCATATTTGAGAAAAACCTGGAAAAATCAGAAGATTTCTCTAAAACCCATGAAAATTTCATTGAATTAACTGTGTTTGGTTTAAGAGGGGGTCATTCTGGAGGGGATATTCATTTACCAAGAGCAAATGCAAATAAAGTTATTGCCCGAATGCTAAGTGCTGTATTACAGAAAATAAAGATATTTTTAGTTCAATGGAACGGTGGTACTAAGCATAATGCTATCACAAGAAAATCCTCTGTTCTATTTGGTATCCCATTGGGTCAAATAGGAGAAGCAGAACTTATTTTATCATCGGAAAAAGAATCTCTGTTTAATTATTATCAAGGTTTGCCTGAACCATTTGAGCCTAATATGAGTATTGAATGGAAAATCACAGAACCTAAACCTTATTTTTCCGAAAAAGAAAGTAATTTGATTATTTCTACAGCCAATATTGTTCCATCAAGTGTTATACGTAAATCTCCTGTTGTGGAGGGTCTTACTGAAACTTCTAACAATCTATCAATTATAAAAACGGAGGATTCAAAAATCAGCATGATTCTATCAACTCGTAGTGCAATTGGAGATGAATTAGAAGCTGCTCGTCTTGCAATTGGTCAGATAGGAAAATTAGCTGAATGGAAAATCACAATGCATCCTGCTTATCCAGCATGGAAACCTGAACCCGAAAGCCCCTTTCTAAAATTCTTTAAAGCTCAATATGAAGAATTCTTAAAAGGTAAAGTCGAACTTGAAGCGGTGCACGGTGGCCTCGAGACTGGCGTTATTGGTGATAAAATTCCGGGGATTCAAATGGTAGCAATTGGACCTTCTATTAGAAATCCTCACAGTCCCGAAGAGAAATTACTCATTGCAGATGTTGGGGTTATTTATGGATTACTAAAGAAAATTTTGAAAGAACTTCCAACACTATGATTCTGCACCTATGGTGCAGATGACAACTTACTGAAGATTTTTTCGGTCTTTTTTTCTCTTAAATCTTATTACTTCACCAAATACGCTGTAAATTTCACTATTCATCATATGGTTCCATATGTATCATTATGTATCTGATGTGTTTCTTTTTTCTAGTCATATTTAGTTATTATTATTGATAGATAACAATGTCACTCCCTTATAATAATAAAGCGTACCAATATCGAGATCAACCTTTCTACCGACATACTGACCGCCATCAACGATACAATCGTGGCCGATTTGAATATCGAAAATGTATTCTAATTTGCATTTGTAGTTTTTGTTTTATTTTCATAGGAGCATTTCTAATTATTGGAAGAAATTCAGTTCCTACCCAAACTAATTCAGATTATATAATAATAACTCCGCAAGAAACCTATTTATTGAACACTAAAAACGCCATTTTCATTGACGTCACTGCAGAAAATGAAATTAAATCGTCTTTTTTTAATGAAGAACCTTCCCTAACCGAAACAATTACTTATCAAAAAAATGAATCCTTCTTATTAAATTCAGAATATTACGAATATCGAGCTTTCTATATGAAAACGGGCTCTCAACTCGTGCTAAATTTTGAGAGTTCACTAGCCAATTGCTTGAATTTTTATATTATAAAGGGAGATTCGGAATTTAGCAAATTCGAGAATCCCAACTATGATTATAATTCCGAAGAAGATGAATATGTCTCAACTCTTTCCCATTTTACCTTTATCAGTGAAGAATCTGATTATTATTATCTTGTCTGGGAGAATTTAGGGTTCACTACAACAATAAACTATACCCTCGATATGAAATTCACAGAATATGATGTTTCCAATCCACAATCCTGGAAATTCGGGAGATTTACTCAAGAAAATTCATTTTACCCATATGTAGTAATTAAAAACACCGATAATTCTTCCAATCTCGCGGTCTCATTTAGAGTTGATTTTCCTTCATCCAACCAAAATCCGACTCCAAAAGTTGGAAAAGTTGTTGGTATATTCGCTTTAGTTGGAATTGTTGGAATTGTCGTAATTTTTTCAATCAAATCACAAATAAATTCTGACAATTACTTGGAAGAAATAACTACTGATATAAACCCACATCTATATAGAGCATCCACCCTATACCCGTCAGATTGTCAATCAATGGATTCTTACCCTCATGTCGATATCCCGAAAAATGGAGATTCCTTGCGAAGTATTCCCATCAGTTGCAACTTATGTGGTGCCCACTTGGATGAAAATTCCCTAAAATTTTTGATCAGCAATGGATATATGTTTTGTTCAGGGTGTGGAACGAAAATTACAAAGTAATAATTATTTTTTATTTTTCAATTTTTTCTGTAGGAATTCCCAATATCTCCACCAGGATGCCGTTTTTTAAACCATTCATCATTAAATCCAATACTTTCCGCTGCAGTAATTGCAATGATGTCGGCAATTATTAGCATGAGGGTTGTAGATGTCGAAGGAACTTTCTTTACAATGCAAGATTCATTAATATTTCCATAATTAATAACTAAATCTGCTGAAAAATCAGGTCGTGAACTGCTCCCAATTGAGATTACATAATTTCTATTGGAATTTAATTTGTGCAATTTATTTACCATATTTTGGATCTCTTTAGTTTTACCCGAATGGGAAAAAACAATTATTAAATCTTCAGGAAATATTCTTCCTAAATCACCGTGAGCTGCTTCAGCGGGGCTTACGTAGAAAGAGGGAATTCCAATACTTGCTAATGTGGCGCTCATTTTTGTAGCTATTATTCCTGCCTTTCCCATTCCCGTTGTAATTATATGGTTCTTCGCTTCTTGGTTTTTCACAATTTCTTTGATAGTTGAAATCAAATTTTCTGTTATTTTAAAATTTTGAACTGCATTTTTTTGAATATTTAGTATTTGCTCTGCTCGATTTTGAAGATCCATGTTTAGTAAACTAAAGCGGTATAACCTATAAATTTCTATATTTTTATAATCTATATAAGATGTTATCTGGGGAAGTATGTCGATTATTACAAATTGGCAAAGTTACTCTTTATAAATATCAGAGAGATGAGAAAATAAAAGAGTACAAACTTCCCAATGGATATTGGAACTGGGATGAGGAATCGTTTTTTTTTTTTTTCAACGAAGGTATTCCGAGGAAAAAATATGTGTATACACGATTCTCAACAAAAAAACAGAAACCAGATTTGGAAAATCAAATTCAATTGAACAAACAATGGTGTTTCTCAAATGGCATTCAATTGAATGGAATGTTTTCCGATGTTGTTTCCGGGATCACATTTGAGAAAAGGAAGAATTTCTTAAAGATATTAGAGGATATTCTTCAAAAACTGGTTAAAAAGGTTATTATCACATATAAGGATCGATTAAGTAGCGTGTCTTTTGAACTCTTTTCTTATTTGTTTAAACAATTTGGAACTGAAATTATGGTAATTTCCGAGGTCGGGAATCCTAAATTAGACTCTCAAGAAGTTATGGAAGAAATTATTCCTTTAATACATTGCATTGTTATGAAAATGTATTCTAAACGAAAAAGAAAGTTCATTCAAGAACTTATCAAAGTGGTGTAGTGAAAATTCAATTAACAGAACAAATCCAACATAAAAGAACGCCAGAATTGGCTCGTCTCTGTCATTTAGCAAAGAATTTGTATAACTTGGCGAATTTTCATTACCGTCAGTTTTTTTTTAAGCTCGAAGAATTTCTCAGTTATTATGATTTGCAAGTAATTCTTAAAGACCACGAAACCTACAAAGCTCTTCCTGCCCAAACATCCCAGCAAATCTTACGATTGGTCATTCAAAATTGGAAATCCTATTGGAGAGCATTAAAAGAATATCAAAATGATCCGAGTAAATTTTTCGCTAAACCTAAAATGCCGAATTATAAGAAAATAAATGGGGAATCTATTGTAATCTTCACCAATCAAAATTCTCGAATTAAAAATGGAATGATCTATTTTCCAAAGAAAACGAGTTTACCGCCATTAAAAATAAGGATTGAAAAGTATCAGCAGATCCGCATTATTCCCAAAGGACGTTATTATATCTACGAAATCATTTATAATCGTGAGGAGGAAGACTTAGGATTAGATAAAAATCGCATAATTTCCATTGATTTAGGAATTAACAACCTTCTAACTACTGCAAACAATATAGGGTTGCATCCTCTCATTGTTAAAGGGAAAGTTGTTAAGTCTATCAATCAATGGTATAATAAGGTGCGGGGATTGAATCGTTCTTATGTTGATTCTTCTCATCCAGAAACGAAACGGATGTCAATCCAAACAAGGAAACGGAATAATAAAATCAATGATTTTTTCCATAAAGCCTCTCGGAAACTAATTGATTATTGTATCCATAATAATATTGGCACAATAATCATCGGGTATAATGAGAAATGGAAACAAAAGAGTAACATTGGTAAAAGGAATAACCAAAACTTTGTTTCTATTCCTTATTATCAGTTAATAAGGATGATTCAATATAAAGCGAAATTTGTTGGAATCGATGTCACTCTGACTTATGAATCCTACACTAGCAAATGTTCTGCATTGGACAACGAACTTATTGGAAAACACGATGCCTATATGGGCAAGAGGATTAAGCGGGGATTATTCCAGTCTAGCAAAGGGATCAAAATCAACGCAGATGTCAATGGTGCAATGAATATCATGAGAAAAGTAGTTCCTACAGCCTTTCAAGGTAAGGGAATAGAGGTTAAGGTGTTATCGCCACAAATCGTAAAGATCACGTAGATCATATAAGATTTGAAATAAAACTTATACACTTTTATAGGTTTTAATAACATAGATCCCTTCAGAAGAAGAAAGGAAAAGAAATAAAAAAAAAAAGTTGTGTGCAATTTACTTAGTGCTCTATTAAGTAAAGAGTGCCGTTGTTATTTTGATATTACTAGAATAATATTGATAATTTCATAAATAAAAAAAGTATTGGATTTAATGGTTAATCCCAAGCGTGACCCGCGGATCCTAAGACTTCTCGATTCTTTCGGGCGTACATCTTAGTTAATTCATCACGCGCAGGACCAAGGTATTTTCTAGGGTCAAAAACACCTGGTTTATCATTCAATGTTTTTCGAATAATTGCGGTCATTGCCAAACGACCATCAGAATCAATATTTATTTTACAAACATTATATTGAGCTGCTTTCCTAAGTTGTGGTTCTGGGATCCCGACTGTATCCTTTAAAGATCCTCCGAAATTATTTATTGTATTTACATAACTTCGTGGAACGGATGAAGATCCGTGTAATACTATTGGAAAACCCGGTAGTTTTTTCTCTATTTCATACAAAATATTAAAAGCAAGTGGAGGTGGGATAAGCATTCCTTCTTCATTACGTGTGCATTGTTCTGGTGTGAATTTATTAGCCCCGTGAGATGTACCAATTGAAATTGCAAGATTATCACAACCGGTTCTTTCTTTAAATTCAATAACCTCCTCAGGTTTTGTGTAATGGCTCTCTTCTGCTGAAACATCATCTTCGACGCCAGCTAGAACTCCAAGTTCACATTCCACAGTCACATAATCATTTCTTGAATGAGCATATTCAACAACTTTCTTGGAAATTGCAATATTTTCATCAAATGGTAATGAACTTCCATCATACATTACAGAACTAAATCCAGAGTCGATGCAAGCTTTACAAATCTCAAAATTACCTCCATGATCTAAATGAAGGGTAATTGGAATGCTTTTATGATCTTTCCTTAATTCTTTTGCGTACTCAACAGCGCCTTGTGCCATATATCTTAGCATTGTCTCATTTGCATAATTCCTCGCGCCTTTAGACACTTGTAATACTACTGGAGATTCAGTTTCCACGCATGCGCGAATAATCGCTTGTAACTGCTCCATATTGTTGAAATTATATCCTGGAATAGCGTATTTTCCAGCAATAGCTTTGGCGTATATTTCTTTTGTATTTACTAATCCTAATTCTTTATAGCTCACCATTTTTATCTAACCTTTTTTGAAAATTAGTTATACATAAAGTTTGTCATCATAGTGTATATATTTAATTGAAAGGTTCATTGTCTCCAAAATAGAATAAATGCGAGTTACAATTACAATCAGAAGAACCAAATCCAAGAACTTCCTCTTTACTCAATTCTTTAATGGTTTGGGCAAGAATACATTCTTCACGAACTGATGAGGGAATTAAAATCGATTTGGATATTCTTATTTCCGAATTCGCGAGTAAATAATCAATATGCCAATGTAATTTTTTTAAATATGATGGTGAAGTGTGCCTTCTAACTCGAGTTATTAGCTTTTTATTCAACGCAGATCCCATATAACAATAAAAACCTTGATTGAATTTAAGAAGTCCCAAATTTCCAATTTGCAATCGTTTTAAATTTGCAATAAATATTATTAAAACATAAGATCCTGAAAAAATAAATAATCACTCCTTGGATTTCTAATATTTCTCGAACTTCTTAAATATAAGTAAAAAACCAAAAGAAGAAGGTGAATTCTATCTCAGAAAACCAGATAAATGAGGATTTTTTATTAGAACGCGATTTATTTGATTTTGTTGACGATTTGGAAAATTTTCAATCTCGTCATAACAAAAAAAAAGAATATCTTGGGAAAATAGCACATAGAAAGGATTTAAGCACTTTAAATCGTGATGAATTGGTTTTAATTGTTTATCGAAGAAATAAAGATAAAATTACTCCAGAATATCGTGAATCATTCTTCAATTTACTAAATCGCTTTAATAAGAAAATACTTATTCAAAATATGACAATTTTCGAAAAATTAAAAAAATTGTAAGTGTTTAGAAAGTTAAACTCTAAGGAAAATGTTTATTTTTTCCTTTTTTTTCAATAATTTTAGATCTATTATTTGGATGAAAATCTTTCTGAATTTTGACTTGGAAAGAATAAATTTCGCCGACCTTTTTTCTTTTTTAGAATTAATTCACTCTCAATTAATTTATCTATATGGTATTTAACTGTTTTATGATTAAGATCCATTCGATGAGCGATCTGATTTTGATACATTCCTGGATGATCATTAATCAACTGTAAAATTTCTAAGGTAGTACGACTTTTTCTAAGCTTTAAATCCAATTTAGAAATAGGATTTCTAACAATATAGGGATAATATACTAAGTATTGGCCAATTCTCTGTTTTTGGATGACTTTGAAAGTGTCCAATATATCCAGGTGCCAAACAAGAGTTCCTGCAGAAATTTCTAATTCTCTCAATATTTCATTGAAATGGACGCCTGGTTGTTCTAAAATAAGTGTAATAATTTTATCTCTGTTTTCATTTTCCAAAACTTGTTCAATTGTTAATCTATGAGGTCCAGTGTTAATATGCATAACTCTATTAAGTAGATAATCACGATATTGTGTATTTGTCATGATTAAGCCGAAAATAGCTGTAATCAATACTACAATGATTAAGATAATTCCCAAAGTTGAAGAAAAGAATGAGCCAGTAGAAATTGGTGCAAAGTTTACCACTGTTAAAATTAATTGATCATTTTCGATATCATATTGGTCTAATTCAGCAGATATTATGTCCTCATCTGCATCATCAGATAAAATCTCCCAAGATTGTGTTTCATTGTTAAAAATAGCCCAACCTAATAAGGATGTATCGGATTTTGAAATACCTAATTTTGGATCAATGGAAGTGTAAATCTCAATTGAATTAATCTCCCCCTCTATATCGATTTGATAAAAAGTATCATAATTATAATCAATATCATATTCTTCAATAGGATTCTCTTCGATGCTTTGAGAAACTTGAATATCATTTAGATTCGGATTATTATCTGACTTTCCATACCAGTTCATTTTTCTTCCAGGACTAACTTCAAAATTTTTTCGCGCTTTAAAAGAGATTTTAATCGGAGTTGAAGCATTGATATTAATCCCTATAAATCTATTAGCTAAACCTTCTTCAATCTCAAGATCAACCGTTGTAATTACTGTTGTACTAAGGTTTACCTGAATATTATTATCAAAAGCATATTGCATCATTCCATCTTCAGGTGATTGAGAACCTGTTTGATAATAAGGACCCGACCCTTGGGCAAGAACATCAGTTAGTTCAGAATTAAAACTGGAAAAGAGCAAAAATAAAGAAATTATTATTATTGATATTGAATATTTTGAATTTTTAACCATTTCTATTCCCGTTTTAAAAATTTTTATATAAAAAAAAAGGAGGATTAATTATTTTGTATTTTTGAGTTTATTTTTTCTTTTTGGTTATTATCAATAATCCCATTATACTACCAATTGTCACAAATCCGATTAATGAATATGCTGGTATTGAACTTTCATCGGGTGTAAGAACTGTCCAAACTGAGAAATGGTTTGTTTCTGCTGTTAATACCCCATCTTGGTAAGATGATTCAACTGTTACCCAATCTTCTTTGTCTTCATCATAATAAGCCCATTTTGCTTCTGAATCTTCAGTTTTAAGTGATAATTTAGCTTCAACAGGTTCATCACATGAAATATTTAATCTGAATTGTTCCTGATATCTGTATCTGTTTTGATTTCGTGCTTGTACTTGGGTTCCATTTTCTAAACCAAGATTTTCATCTGATCCATTAATTCTGATTGTTAATTCGGCTTGTTCTTGAGTATTTATTTCTAATTCAAATTCTCGATCTCCAACTTGATCAACTTCAACATCCATGTCGAGTTCCAATGATACATTAGTTCTTATCCTGAATTGGAATCGATTTCGGAATGTAAATTGACTGGTTTCATTTCCAGCAATTGATCCTTGATAATTGTTTTCGCCAATTGGTGTATCAACTGGTGGTGTTTGTGCTGTAGCTAAGGTCATATATGACCCAAAGAGCAAAATTCCCATTATGCTCAATAAAACAACTTTACTTGTGTGTTTCATGATTGTTCACATATTACTGTGTTAAATAAATAATCGATTCATCGATATATAAAGACTCAGACACACTTATCCCCAAATTATTTCTTATATTTTATAATAAATGTAGTAGAAAAAAGAATCAATCATAATCAACCATAATTATGGTTTAAAAATATTTTTTAAATATTGCAGGTAAATCCTTCATAAAATTTTCATCCATGAAATTATATTTATTATTAAATGGAATTTCATTTTTTTCAAACTTTTCCATAAGATGGTTATTTAAATCTTCAGCATAAGGTCTTTCTTCATTAATTTTTGATTGATTTAATTTCCGATTCAAATCAAATGGAATAATCCATATTCTATAAACATAAAACCTTCTTAGAATATTGTTCAGTGCTCGATTTATCCCTGATGATTCCACGATCCCAATTGGAATTTGATTTAATTCAAGATTTTTATAAAATTGGGAAAAAGAATAGTCTAACGCCGATTGAAATTGTAAATATTTTTCAGGTTTATCTTTCAAATCTTTAGGATTGAAAAAATTCTTCTGATAAATATCCTTTATGTCAAATGTTGGAATTTTCCTTAGATATTTTCTAATAAATGTCGATTTACCTGCACCAACATAACCAATAATATGGATCAGAGGAATTTTTGAATCATCATGAACCTTTGATGAATCCATTTTGCCCCAATTTTGAATGTATTTCGATTTTATTTGCATTTTTCATCAACAGAAAGAATATGCTAAAAATCTTTTTAAACTCATTTAATTTTAAGTTATTTTACATAGAGCATAGATTTTTATAGAAAAACGGATTAAATGAGAATAAGGCAATTTACGGGGATTAATTATTTTGTCTTTTTGGATGCTATCTCATCAGAGATAGCTTGATTTAACCTTCTTTATGAAGGTCCTCTTTTTACGCATCAGTTTGGTGCGCTGTCCCCTAAATTGCCTTTCTTTTAAATTAAATCTTGCCCCTGAGCTACTGCAAGTAGTAGGAATAAAATTGAGTTTAAGAAATATTTTACTAAAACTAAAGACGTTGTGTCAAAAATTAAACTTATTGAAGATTTTAAAATTTTTGAGAATTATATCAACTAAGATCTCTGGTTTGGGTTTAGTTTAAATAATTAGAATAGAATCAATTAAGCATTTCAAATCATTATAAAAAATAAAAAGATTTGGAAATTTAGAAGATAAGATAATAGCTCTTTACTGAATTTTTTGGGTCTCGCTGTCTGTGATGTGAATTATAATTTCTTGAAAACTCCGGCTATTCGTTTTGGGCAATTATTCTCCTAGATTCAAATCTTTGGGAAAAAAGTCCTTCTCTACTTTTTATGTGCCTTCTTTTCATTTTTTTTATTCACCTTTTTTATTATAATTTTTTGTGTGTTTTTTACTGATTATTGATTGAAAAAAATTTTAGAAACTATAGATATATCCGTGTTCTGCTTTCATATAATATTCATTCTTTACAATTTCGATTTTCATTTTTGATTGTTCCATTTTCCGATTGTCCTGGTTATTTTTTTTTTTTTTTTTATAGAGGTTGGTAAAAAAATGCTAGATACATACTTTCTGATTTCAAATAATTCTCATTTTTCATTTTTTCGATTCTTGATTGCTTCGTTTTTTTCATTTTCTGATTCTCCCAGATTTTATTTTTTGGTTAAAGTCCATTAAAAAAATTAGAAACTAAAGAAATATCCATGTTCTGCTTTCCTAAAGTATTCATCCTTTACTCTTTCGAGGTTATGCTTTCTTAATTTTTTATTTTTTTTCATTTTTTTTTCACCATTCTTCCGAAGGAAATTCTGTTATCGAATGTTTGAAAATTAACGTTCGGAATTAATATATATTGTAGAACGTAAACTTATAAATGTTTCTAAAAAAACATTAAATAGTTGCAATCATATTATAATATTAATAATAAATAAAAAAATAAATAATTGAAGTGCTATACATTTGAGTGTTAATAATAAACAGAAGAACGAGAAAAAGAAAAAAAAGGATGATTTGTTTAAGTCTAAAATTAATTTTAAATTATGGGGCTTATTTTCAATGTATCCACAACTCTCTTTGAGTGAACTTTCTATTAAACTTGGGAAATCCAAATCCACAATACACCCTTATATAAAGGAGTATCTTCAAAAAGAAATTATTGAAGTCAAAGAAGAGAAGCAAATACGTGGTAATATTAAAGCTAAAATCTACGGTTTTAAAGAAGGTTACCATGAAAGAATATTTTCTTGTGAAAAAGATTCGAAATGTAAACAGAAAAAAGAATTCGATAAAGAATTTGGAAGTAGAATTTTGAAAGAAAATATTATGAAAAACAAGTTACATATTAAAACTTTAGAAACACAGTTGGCTTTCTTTGAAAAACTGCTAAATTCAGGAATTAATGGACCTGATGAGCGCGCGCTAGAAATTCTTAAAAAGATATATATTTTGGATCCAAGCTCAGATAGAAAAATGTTCAAACGTAAGGATGCTTATAGTACCGTTGCTTATAATAGCGAGAAATCTCATAAATTGCTACAGAAAATGATGGGTGAATTACTAAAGAAATTTAATGAAGCGACGGATCAAGAAGAGAAAGATTTTCCTAATCTTGAGAAGCCTTATCATTTCTTAGCATTTGGTTTTCCCCTTAAAATGATGATGGAATACCTAAATCCTAAATAATTCTCATTTTTATAATCACACTTTTTACATTTTTCTTCCAATTTTTTTTTAATATTTTTGTTATAATTTGGCATTGAATATTGAAAAAAACATAGCTTGAGAAACGATAGATGAAAGATATTTTATGCATAAAAGATGAATAATAAATTAGGATGAATGATGATACAATCCAAGTGAAATTCACATTTCCAATTCCCGGTGATAAATGGTTGGCAAAATTTAGTCGATCTTATCCTTTATTACAATTTAAGTTACTCTCATTACTCCCTTTCTCTAAAAATCAAGGATATTGTCTTCTCCAAATAGAAGGCACGAATTTAAACCAATTTTGGGAGAATTTTACACCTGTATATGAGGCGAAGAAATTCCATTTGATTTTCAAAGATGAAAAATCGATCGCCCTAAATATCGTCATCGAAGATACATGGGTACTCAACTTGATAGTGGAAGCAAAAGCGGTACTCCACTTTCCCATAATAATTCATAATGGAATCGCTCTATTTGAATTAATAGCGCCCCGTGTTAAAATTGAACAGATGTTTAATCATTCGAATTGGAAAAAATTGGAAATTTCCATCAAGCAAACTGGCCGATATTGTGCAAATTCAATTCTCTCACCTCGACAATCAGAAATTCTTACCAAAGCTTTAGCAAACGGCTTTTTTGAAATCCCTCGGAGAATCTCATTAAGTGATTTTGCGAAAGACATCGGAATCTCTCCAACAGCATTATCGGGAAATATTCGGCGAATTACCCAAAAATTGGGTGATAAATATCTTAATGCTTTCGATTTCAAGAGAGAAACATCCAAGAAGATGGGAAATTAAACAGATTTTTTTTTTTTTTAATTTTACAGTCGAACATCTCACGACGCGAGCCACATCAAAAAATAGGGAGGACAAATGGACCCTTTATATACTTTCACGTTGATGACTAAATGCCTTTTAATAAGTCAAAACCATGCTATCGTTAAGAAATTTTGAGTTTCTTTTGAAAAAGATGAAAATTTATATGGAGTGCTGATAATCTTAGAGTATACGATCTCAATGTTCGATATCGTTGATTTTGAATAAATATTCAAAACTATTTTATAGTTCATGAATAATTCTTTGAAATTTAATATTAAATCATAAATGGATTGATAACAAAAATGACTGAAGAAACAAAAATTAAAACAGAAAATGGTGGCGGATTAATGGGCTTATTCTCGCTCATTTTAGGCTTGGGAGGAGTATTTCTTTCCTATTTATTTATCTTTATCTTCTTAAGTGATATTTTAGCTGCCGAAACCGACTCAGCCCAAGAATGTGCTGCTACAGCTCCCTTTTACATACCGGCTTTTGCGTGTATCGGTATTTTGGGAGGAATAT